>DATAKV010000644.1:0-6716 GCA_036261375.1 Anaerolineales bacterium | reverse complement strand
GGCCGTCATCTGGAGTCAGTTCGAGCCCGTTCCAGCTGCGATCTACTATTCCATCTATTCCCTGTTCTTTGCCCTTTATGCATTTGTTCGAGGTGAGTCAGACCTGGGATATTTCGCGACAGGATTTCTTCCCCTGTCCGTGATCCAATTCTGCACGGCTCTGGACTTCGAAAAATGGATCTTTCCCCTCACCGCCCTCGCCCTTGTGTATTATGGGACGGGTTTTACGATGAGAAGGTCTGAGAAGGCAGATGGATGGGATCGTACTCTGTTGAACAGCGGCCTGGCACTTGGAGCCCTGACGTCTCTGGCTGCGCCATTCCAGGGTGGTCTGGATGCCTCCATACCGGTCGCTGTCGCGGCGACGCTTTTTGGGTCGGAGGCCCTGGCCCGGCGTAACGTCTGGTGGGCCCTGCCGGCCAACTCGCTGTATCTCCTATCCTATTTCATGATCCTGGTGGAGCTGGACGTAAACGAGCCGCAGTTCTATTCCATAGGCGCAGCCCTGCTCGGAATGTTGATGCACTACCTGCTGACACGCGCCGGCAGCAAGACGGGCGCCTTCGTCGCCGGGATGCTTTCACAGCTGGTCCTGCTGGGCACGACGTACATTCAAATGCTGTCTACCGAAAGGCTGTCCTTTTTCTTTGTGTTGTTCGTGCAGTCCATGGCGGTGCTCGTCTATGGATTGATCCAGCGCTCGCGCAGCCTGGTGATCACACCCATTGTCTTTGCCGTGCTGGGCGTGATGACGGTTGTCTACAGCGCGCTGAAAGGCCTGGGGCCGGTCATCCTGATCGGCTCGACCGGCGTCCTGCTGCTCATGGCCGGAATTGTGGCTGTGCTGATGCGGGAGCGAATTACAAAGCTGGGAGAGCAGTTGAGCGATTGGAGGCCGTAATGCTGCCGCCTTTCGCAGCTAGAGCTATTATCCCCAGACCACTTCCACGAGGCCTGGCAGGATCTCCCCCGACTTTCCTTGGAGCACGTAATCGGCCCTGGAAGTCAGCGGCGTTGGCTCGGCATTGACCTCTACTACCAGCGCGCCGCGGTTGTGGGCGGCAAAAGCCAGCGACGCGGCGGGCTGGACGACGCCTGATGTGCCGATCGAAAGGAAGACATCACAGGCCCGCGCCGCTTCGACCGCTGCTTCGAGCTGGTCGCGCGGCAATGACTCGCCGAACCAGACCACATCCGGTCGCAACAGACCTCCACATGCCCGGCAGCGCGGAACGGTTTCGGTATCGTCATCCCAGATTTCCGTGAATGTATAACACTCCGCACAGCGCACTCGCTGGATGTTGCCGTGCAGCTCCAGCAGGTTTTGGCTGCCGGCCATGCGGTGCAGGCCATCGACGTTCTGGGTGATCAGGGTAAATTCGGGGACGCGTTTTTCGATCTGGGCCAGGGCATAATGGCCGGGATTGGGGCGCACGGCTTTGACGGCTTCCCGTCTCCAGGCGTACCAGTCCCAGACCAGCTTGGGGTCGCGGCGAAAGGCTTCCGGGGAGGCCAGCTCCTCGGGCCGGTACTGCGCCCACATCCCCGTCTGCGCGTCGCGGAAGGTGCGTAGTCCGCTTTCCTGCGAGACGCCTGCCCCGGTCAGGGCCGCGACCCGGCGGGCAGTCCGCAGACGCTGGATCAGCTCATCAGGAACCACCATCACTTAAGTAGAATTTATTGGAGCATCCGGCACATCACAAGTGACAGATTGCGATCGTAGACCGGGGTCCGGGCGAGGACGTTCAGTTCTTCATCGACGGAAACCAGCTGGTATTCCAGGTAAGCATCCCGGAAGTAATAGTACTGGTCCAGGTTCCAGGTATGCAGGGTGTAGTTGAAGGAGCCATTCTCCTCATCCCTGACCATGATGGCGCCGGCATTCCAATCGGTCATTTCGAGTGTGTTGCTCTTTTCGCGCAGCCGGGTAAATAACAGGACCTTGTCGGTATTCAAGGTGTCTTCTACAAAAGCGGTCACCTTTACCTCACGCGGCAGGCACGGGCCCGCGTTCCAATACAGGGTGCCGCTCGAAAGAAGAATCGTCAAAAAGCCTGTGGCGCTCGGTGTGAAATACGTGCCGCTCAAAACACCGGGCGGCAGAACGAACGTCGGGTACACCGTCGGAAAGTCGGTGACGGTACCGGTCGGTGTGAAAAATTCTGCGCCTATCTGGGTCACCGTTGGCGTGAAGGTAAGCGGAGTGGCAGTGGAGGTAGCAAAGAGATTCTGTGTGGGCGCCGGCGTAAAGCTGGGCGGCGGGGTTGGCGTGACTGCAACGGGCACCGGCGTTGGCGTGCGGATCAACTCGGCCAGGTCCGCAAGTGAAGCACACCCCGAAAGAAAGATGGAAACAAGAATGACAAGAAATTTTCTCTTCATTGTGGACCCTTTTTAAACTTACTGGTTAAGGTTCTTGCAGTGCGTAAGCGATACTTCGTTCCGGGAGACAACCGAGCGTCCCAGCACACGTTGTGTGGCCGTGGAGGCGACCAGCTGGTACTGGAACCACGCATCCTCGAAATAACGGTAGCGGTGGATCTGGCTCAGGTCCAGGTCGTAATAATAGGTGCCCTGGTCATTATCGCTCAGGATCGCGCCGCCGCCCCAGTCGGTGTGGCGCCCGCTGTACTTGTCCTGCAGGCGGTACCAGAGAGTGACGTAGCGCAGACGACGGGCGGGCTGGACCTGGGTGACGAAGCGAATCGTCCTATCCCCGGCACAGTTTCCGCCCCAGACGAGCTGGCTGGTATCACGCTGCACATTGATGAATAGATTTGGAGAGGGCGTGAATAGAGTTGGGTCCAGCGGTTCGAGTGTGATCGTCGAGCGGAAGGTGGGTGTGAATGTGGGCAGCGGGGTATTGGTGGCAAGCGGCGTCCCGGTGCCGGCAGTGGTTGTCGGTTCGGATGTGTTGATCACGAACAGGTCCAGCGTATGGGTCGGCTGCAGCGAAAACGGCGTTGCCGTCGCCTGCGGTGGAGGCGGCGGCGTGGGAGTCTGCAGGAACGGGATGGAAATCGGCGGCAGCCCGCTGCAACCGGCCAGAAGAGAAATCAACAGCAAAATAAATAAAGACTTTTTCATAACACCTCTTCGATATATGACCGTTCCATGCTTACGGCTCCCATTGAGGCTGCCAATCCGGCTCGGGGTTGTCCGTGACCTGCCGGACGTCCGTTCCATCGGGGCGCATGATAAATATATCAGCCTGATCGTTATTTCGTAAGGAATTAAAGGCGATCCATTGACCATCGGGGGAGAAGGAGGAGGCCGCATTGTTCCCGCCATTGGTCAGCTGGGCAGCCGTCTCCGCGGCAACATCGATCAGGAACACGTTTTTATCCCCCGGCAGGCCGGCATAGATTAGCAGCGAGCGGCCATCCGGCGACCAGTCAACGCTGCCGCCGATGCCTGGCAGGCCACGCGTCAGTTGGCGGACGTCGGACCCGTCGGCGTTCATCACGAAGATTTCGTAGGAGTCGGGCTGGTCCACGGCCATGGCAAAGGCGATCCGGTCGCCGGTCGGCGACCAATCCACCGCCACGATCGGGGAAGGTCCCGAATACAGGAGGTTGGGATTCTCGCCCGAAATGTCCACTGTCCACAGCGAGGTGGGTCCCTCGGTATTGCGGTTGGCGAACAGGACCTGCCTGCCATTGGGTGAAAAGGTCGGCGAGATCACATTGCCAATGAATTCGGTCAGGCGGGTGAGCTGTGCGCCTTCGAAGGTGAAGTAAAACAGGTCAAACACCCCGCCGTTCTGATTCGACGCGTACACTACAGAGCCACCTTCCGGTGAATACACAGGATAATAACTGTGCGCCTCAAGGCTGGTTAGCTGCTGGTACCCCGTCCCATCCGCGTAGATCATACAGAGTTGGTTATAGTCGCCGCGCGTGCAGGTAAATATGATGCGGCCGATATGTTCCTTCGTCGGCGGCGGAGGCCGTGTGAAGGTTGCAAGCGCTGTGGGAGCAGCGGGATCGGTGACATCCTGGGGAGCAACGTCGAGCGGTGTGGATGGAATCAGCACACACAGGGCGATCGAAATGGTAACGAGGATCAATCCAAGCGGCAGGTGGAGACCTCTTGGCGTATTTCGGCGTGAAAATATCGGCCGGCGGGACATATAGGTAGAATTTTACATCTTTTCGAGAGTGTACAAGGGAACAGCTGCTGTTCCCTTGTACTGTAACAAACAATTTAATTTGGCGTTAACTAAATAAAGGCTGCTGGGAGGCGGAGCCAATCGACGATTCTTATTCAGGAACGGCAGCGCCGAACTCAGTAGAAAGGAGTATCACATGCTGGAAACCATTATTGCCATTCTGCTCATTCTATGGCTGGTGGGATTCTTCGGAGGCGGGCGAGCAGGGATTCCGAGAGTGGGAAATGTCCTGCACATTCTGTTGATCATCGTCGTCATCCTCCTCATCGTTCGACTCTTATAACAAACGAAACCAATGCTTGAGCCGGCCCGGGATTTCGCAGGCTGGCAAGCTTTATACAGAAAGGAAAGGTAGAACCATGACGACTTGTAGTGACGTGATGACGACCAATCCGGTGTGCGCCCAGGCCGATGACACCGTGGTCAGTGTGGCTCAGCTGATGAAGGAGCAGGATGTGGGTCCCATTCCCATTGTGGATGATGTGACCACCAAACGGCTGCAGGGGATCGTCACCGACCGCGACCTGGCAATGAAAGTGGTCGCTGAGGGACGGGATCCCAACAACACCCGTGTGCGGGATGTCATGACCACGGATGTAGTGACCGTGAGTCAGGATGATGATATCCAGACCGCCCTGGATGCCATGTCTCAGCACCAGCTCCGCCGTATCCTGGTCGTGGATGATAAGGAAAACCTGGTAGGCATCATCGCCCAGGCAGACATCGCCACGCGAATGAACAAACCCGAACAGACGGGTGAAGTGGTCAAGGAAATTTCGGAATAACCCCTTAACGATGTAGTTGGAAGCCGCAGGCGCTCAGGAAGTCGAGCAGCCCGCGGCTTTTCCGTTTAACGTGCCTGGCTGGTCTCAACTTGTTCAACCAGTGCCTGGATGAGCTCGCGGCAGAAATCGGGGATATCCGCCACCACGCGTCCCCAGATCAGGTTCCCGTCACGGAAAGCGGGCTCATCCACCCAGGTCCCACCGGCATTGACGATGTCGTCCTTGATGCCCAGCGAACCGGTGGCGCGGCGGCCTTGCATGATCCCGGCCGAAATGGCGACCAGCCCGCCGTGACAGATGATCCCGATCGTCCGGCCCCGCGAATCCATTTCCCGGACGATGTCCTTCACGGCGGAGTAGCGGCGCAGTTTGTCCGGGGCCCACCCGCCGGGGATAATGAGCGCGAACAGGTCCTCCTCGTCCAGGACGTCGATCCGTATATCGGGCGTAATCTCCAGCCCGTTCTTGCCATGGACCGATTTCAGTTCGATGGCAGCGGTCAGCACGCGGGCGCCTTCCTCTTGAAGACGCATCATAGGCACGTAATATTCCAGATCCTCCACACCGTCCGCGACCAGAGTGGCAACTGTTTTTCCTTCCAAACGCATGAGATCCTCCTGCTGATAAAGATAGAACAAGCTTAACCGGGATAACGTTTGAGCGCAAGTTTTGTTAGACGTCCGCTCCCGCCTGGGCTACAATTGCCCCCATAAACAACCATCAAACCATTGTGCTCCTTTGTGCTCCTTAGTGCCTTCGTGTTTAAGAAATCATGCCCGCCATTGAAGTAAACAACCTCCGCAAGACCTTTCAGACCAAACGCAAAGCAGCGGGGATGGGCGGCTCGATGCGCGCATTGTTCCACCCACAATACAGCTCCGTCGAAGCGGTGCGCGGGTTGACCTTCCAGATGGAAGCGGGAGAACTGCTTGGGTTCATCGGGCCGAACGGCGCAGGCAAATCCACCACGATCAAAATGCTGACCGGCATTCTGCATCCGACCGGCGGCGAGGCCAGGGTGCTTGGCTATGTTCCCTGGCGGGAGCGGCAAAAGCTCGCCTATCACATCGGCACAGTCTTCGGCCAGCGTCCCCAGCTCTGGTACCACCTGCCCGCCATCGATACATTCACGCTTTTCGGAAAGATTTTCGAAATGGACGACCGTGAGACAAAGTCCCGGATTGCCCAGCTGGCAGAAACCTTCGAGATCCAGAATCTATTGGAGACTCCGGTCCGGAAGCTCTCGCTCGGCCAGAGGATGCGTTGCGAAGTGGCCGCATCGCTCCTCCACCGCCCAAAACTGATCCTGCTCGACGAGCCCTCCATCGGCCTGGACGTGGTCGCCAAACAGCGCATCCGCGACGCGATCCGCGAGATGGCTCGCCTGGAGAACGTTGGCGTGCTCCTGACCTCCCACGATGCCGGCGACCTCGAAGCCCTGTGCCGCCGCGTCATCATCGTCAACCATGGACAGATCGTCTATGAGGACAAAGTGTCGAACCTCAAGCGCAAATTCCTCACGTCCAAGCTGGTGGAAGTCCGCTATGCCCAGGAAGTTGCTCCCAATTTTTCACTGGAGGGCGTGGAGCTTCTCAAAGTTGGCCATTACGGCGTGAAATTGCGCTTCGACACCCGCCAGACACCGGTGGAAAAAGTGCTCGCCCGCCTGACGGAAGCCGGCAGTGTCGTGGACATTACGATTTCCGATCCGCCTCTCGAAGAAGTGATCGCGAAAATATATCAAACACAGGATGTTATGC
>DATAKV010000639.1:0-4177 GCA_036261375.1 Anaerolineales bacterium | reverse complement strand
GGTGCTGCTCTGCGTGGAGCCCAGACGGTCATTCTGAACCACACCGGTTTCGATGAGCGGGGCCGGGTGCTCAATGAGAAACAGGCGGATCAGACCCTGAAGGACCTGGCTGCCTACGTACAGGAAATGCGCAGCCTTATGAAGAGGCTGGATGCCCTGGAGGGCGATTACAGGCTGCTCCCGCTGAGCGTCGTCAGGGCCAGCACGGCTTCGCAATAAGTGTTCGTAAAATTGAATCAAAAAATCCCCGGGACTTTCATCCCGGGGATTTTGTATCTGACAATCAATTAGCGGACAACGACGACGTTGCTGGCCTGCAGACCCTTGGGGCCCTGCTCGACCGTGAACTCGACGCGCTCGCCTTCCTGGAGGTTCTTGAAACCGTCACCCTGGATGGCCGAGAAGTGGACGAAGACATCATCGCCGCCTTCGCGGGCAATGAAGCCGTAGCCCTTCGTTCCGTTGAACCACTTGACTGTACCGTTGATACGTTCCGACATTTTTGCCTCCTTATGGCAAATATAATATTGGAGGGTACTCATATGGTGTTGCATCGGAGCGCCTCAACGGCGTAAAACAAAGCGGCTCACGGACGATCCGTGAGCCAACCTGGTACTTCCAAAGCAAACTACTGGTATCCTACGCCCGCAAGGATATCATGAGGCGTGTCCGATGTCAATGAAAAACAGGGCATGGTAGTGCTATAATTTTTCAACGGGACATACGATGAGCCGGATTGTTCCTGCCGGTTAATTCGTTAACAAGCATATGGCAATCGACCTCCAGCAGGTGATCAACAGCCCATGTACGGTGCAATTTGTAGCAGCTGTCACGCGAGCCATTCCGCCTGCCATAGGGTATCCCATCTGCGATTGGATCGGCAGCTGGGCCGCCTCCCAACGCCGGTCCAGCATCACCCGGGCTGTGAGGTTGAACCAGTGGATAGCGCGGGGGGCCAATCTGGGAGGAGCCGCGCTGGACAGGGTGGTCCGAGAGACTCTGCAGAACAACACCCGTGATCTTTTCGGCCTGTATCACAATATCGATCGTCCGGAGATCGTCTGGAAGCATATCTGTCCAAATCCCATGGTGGAAGAGGTGATCAAACGGGCAGAGTTTGCCGGGCGCGGCCTGGTGATCGCCGGTCTTCATCTCAGCAGTTTCGATTCGATCATGCAGTCGATCTGCCGCCAGGGACTCAAGCCCCTGATCCTGACCCTTCCCGACCCGAAGGGTGGGCGGCGGGTGGAGTTTGAGCTCCGCAAACGGACGGGAATGAATTTGGTCCCGGCCTCGGTGGCCGCGCTGCGGGGCGCGATCCGCCACCTCGAGCGGGGCGGGCTGGTCCTGACCGGCATCGACCGTCCGGTGCCCGATGCCCGGCTCCAGCCTCGGTTCTTCGGCCAGCCCGCCTGCCTCCCTACTCATCACATTTATCTTGCGACAAAGGCCCGTGTGCCTGTGGTGGTCATTGCCGCCGTCCGGGAACGGGATGAAACCTACAGGATATTCAATTCTGAGTTGATGGAGATGGAGGAGGCTGGGGGGCATGACTTTGGTATTCTGCACAATGCCGAAAGAGTTTTGAAGCAGGCGGAGTCTTTCATCCGTATGGCACCCCAGCAATGGAATGTTCCATTACCCATCTGGCCGCAGCTCATGGACCAAGTACCAGGCTGAACCGATATCAAGATTTTATCGGGAATTTTGTTGGAGGAGGTAATTTTGGATGGCTAAAGTCAATCAACACAAGAGGGTGAACGATATTTTGCTGGGTCCGCTGGAGAGACCCGCCCTGCGCTGGCTGGCGGCCCACATGCCAGACTGGGTTACGCCGGATATGTGCACCGCGGTGGGTATTGCAGGGGCACTCATCACATTTGCCGGGTATCTGCTGAGCAATCTCCACCCGGGCTTTCTCTGGCTGGCATCGTTTGGTTTTATCGTCAACTGGTTCGGGGACAGCCTGGACGGGACCCTGGCCCGCTACCGCCGAATCGAACGCCCGATGTACGGGTACTTCGTCGACCATACCACGGATGCGATCAGCCAGGTCATTATTGCTATGGGACTGGGCCTGACGCCCTATGTCAGTTTCGATATGGCCTGCCTGCTGGTGATCGCCTACCTGATGTTATCGATCATGGTCTATCTGCGCACCTACGTGGTGGGAGAATTCAAGATCTCCTATGGAGGGCTGGGGCCGACAGAGAGCCGCGTAATAGCCGTCCTGCTGAATACAGGGATGTATTTTTTTGGTATTCAATATCTGACACTGTATCAAATAACCTTCAGCCCCTACGATGTGCTGGTCGCTGCCCTGGCCGTGCTATTATTCAGCTTTTTCTTCAATACCGCCATTAACGAAACCCGCAGGCTGGCCTCGTTGGGTGAATAGTCGTCGATAAAAGGAGCATCGTTGCAGAATATGTTCAAAAGGTTTCCGCTGCCCTGGCATGACCCGGACTGGATGAAAGAGGCTCACGAGTGGGTCCATGCCGAAACGAGGCGCCAGTCCATCCAGGTCACAGGCGACATTGAACAGCCGCATCTCTACCCCTGGTCGACGGTGCTGCATGTTCCCACAAATGAAGGCAAGCTGTTTTTCAAGGCAACCGCGCCGGAAACGATGTTCGAGGTCCCGCTGACGCGCAGGCTGGCGGAATGGTTCCCGGACCGTATGCCGGAGCTGGCCGCGGTCGACCTCGAGCGCGGCTGGATGCTGATGCGTGACGGGGGCGTGCAGCTGCGCCAATCCATCCGTCCAACACAGGATATAGCCCCATGGACACCGGTCATCCGTCTCTTCTCCGAGCTGCAGGCGGGAGCTGCCCAGCATATGGATGAGCTTCTGGCTGCCGGTGTCCCGGATTACCGGCTTGCTCTTCTCCCCGAGCTGTACCGGCAGCTGCTATCCGATGAAAAGAGCCTGATGATCGACCAGGAAAAGGGACTGACAACCAACGATTGGAATACGTTACGAGCGATGGCTACGCGCTTTGAGCAGATCTGCGCCAACCTGGCCGCGTACGGGATCCCCGAGTCGGTCAACCACGGCGACTTCCACGATGGCAACGTGCTGGTCCGGGATGGGCGGATCGCCATCATCGATTGGGCCGATGCCTGCCTCTCCCACCCGTTCATGTCGCTGCGGACGCTCTTTGTCAGCATCGAGATCGCCCTCAAGCTGGACGATTACATCTTCACCCCGGAAATGGCTGCCCTGCTCGACCGCTACCTGGAAGTATGGCAGAGCTACGGATCGATCCAACACCTGCGGTCGGCCTACAGCGCTTCCAAGCCGGTGGCATCGATCGTCAAGGCGGCCAACTGGCATTTGACGATTTCCAATATCCAGGATGAGGCGCTACGGGAAGAATACGCCTGGATCGTCCCCGAGCTGTTCCGGGAGTTCCTGTATCACGAGAGCAAACTGACAAACTGATCATCGAAAGGACAACGAATGTTAAAGAGAATATTGGGCAAGAGCGGTCTGGAGGTCAGCGCACTGGGCATGGGCTGCTGGGCAATTGGCGGCCCGTGGACATGGGCCCAGCCGGGACAGGAATCCTTCCCTGTCGGCTGGGGTGACACGGACGATGAAGAGTCCATCCGCGGGCTGCATACTGCGCTGGATATGGGGGTCAATTTCTTCGATACGGCCGCGAACTACGGAGCGGGTCACAGCGAGGTTCTGCTCGGGCGTGCGTTCAAGGGTAAACGGGATCGGGTGGTCATCGCGACCAAGTTCGGCCACATTGTCAATGAAGAAGCCAAAACCGTGTACAGCGCCCCCGGCCAGATTCTCACGAATGTACGCACCGATGTGGAGAACAGTCTGCGCCGGCTACAGACCGACTATATCGACATCTACCAGCTCCACGAAGGCCGCTACGATCCGAACCTGGCGCTGGAGCTGCAGGTCATTCTGGAAGAGCTGGTATCGGCGGGCAAGATCCGCTGGTACGGCTGGAGCACGGACGTAGTGGACAGCGCCCGCCAGTTCGCCAGCGCGGAGACGGCAGAGCACTGCACATCCATCCAGTTCCGGCTGAATGCTCTCTTCGACAACCCCGCGATGCGCCAGGTCTGTGCAGACCACAACCTGGCGGGCATCAACAAGGATCCACTCAACAAAGGCTTTCTGACCGGTAAATTCAACTCGAATACTACCTTC
>DATAKV010000638.1:0-4415 GCA_036261375.1 Anaerolineales bacterium | reverse complement strand
CAAGTCGCTGGATGAGGCGCTCTGGCTGCCCACCGACAAGGCCGTGCGGGTCGCGCTCCGTACCCAGCAGATCATCGCCTACGAGTCGGGCGTTGCCGATTCGGTGGATCCGCTGGCGGGCTCGTACCTGATCGAATACCTGACCGACGAGATCGAGAAAGGCGCGCAGGACTACCTTGCCCGCGTGGACGATATGGGGGGCGCCCTCCAGTCGATCGAAAAGGGGTTCATGCAGAACGAGATCCAGAACGCGGCCTACTCGGCCCAGCAGGCGATCGAAAGCGGCGAACAGGTGATCGTTGGGGTGAACCAGTTTAAAGTTGCAGAAGGTTTAACGTTGGAACGTTTGAAAGTTGATCCGGCGATCGAGGCTGCACAGAAAGCGAAATTGAGAGAATTGAGAGAGAACAGAGATCAGAGAGTCATTGACGAGCTGCTGGAGAGATTAAAGCTGGCCGCCAGTGGCACAGATAATTTGATGCCGCTTTTCATCGAGTGTGTAGAGCACGATATCACCCTGGGTGAGATTTGCAACACGCTGCGCGTAGTCTGGGGCGAGTATGTGGCGGAGGGATTCTAAGGGGTCCCAGGTTTCAGGTTTCAACTGTCAGGTGTGACGAATCATCACAGCAGCTCCATTTGAACGTTCTTTTGAGCATCGCCGCCGGTACCATCAGGTGCTGGCGGCGATACTTTGGTGTAAGCTGCTCCCCTGTCCAGGGCAAACCAATGATTTGCTCTTGGTCTTTGCCTTTGAGTAAAAACCCCTCCAGAGAGGGGTCCTATGGGGAAACTTTATCCTTTATCGCCTGTCAAACTGGATATGAAAACGTATGCCCGGAAAGTATTGTCATACCTGGCACTGCTTCTGATCCTTTTAGCTTTTTCCGTTTACAGACAACTTGAGCTGCCCGAGCCAACGGGTCACTATTCTGTCGGCCGAACGGTCTTTCGCTGGGTGGATACCTCCCGCCCTGAAGTCATGACTGAGGACCCCGGCGATTTTCGTGAGGTGATGGCGATGGTCTGGTACCCGGCAGAGACAGGTAACGGGGTGAATGCCGGTTACTTCCCGGGTCTTCCGGCCATTTCGAATGCCCTTGTGCAGAGCCGGGAGGTGGCGTGGTGGGAGGTGAAAGACCTGCGTTTCATCCGCTCGGACAGCCGGGTCGATGCCAGGCCGCTCAAGGATCGAGCCCCCTATCCTGTTGTTCTCGTGTTGCCCGGCAATGCGACAAACATCGAGTTCTATTCCGTCCTGGCCAGTGAAATCGCCAGTCATGGCTATATCGTGGTGGGATTGAACCATCCTTATGATGTGCCGGCGGTCGAATTATCCAATGGCCAGATCGCCCCGTATGACAAGGAACAGTGGTCTCTGGATCCAGCGGCTCATCAGGCATATACCAGGGAAAGGCATCCGGTGAAAACCGCAGACGTGTTGTTCGCGTTGGATCAACTGCAATTTCTCAGTTCAAATATGGACAGTCCTTTCGCCGGGCTCCTGGACCTAGAGTCCATCGCTGTTGCAGGACATTCCCTGGGCGGCCTGGTTGCATCGGAAGCCTGCAAAGCCGACCCGCGCTTCAAGGCCTGTATTAATTTCGACGGCCTGCAGCAGGGCGGACCGTTTTCGATGGATGAGTCGGCTATCCCGCCTTCCCAGCCATTCTTATTCCTGACCAAGGAGTCCCAGCTTCATCCAAACCTGGTCGAAAAGTTCGAATCGACCGCTGAGAGCTACTGGGTGGTGATCCATGGTGCCATGCATGACAGCTTTACGGATGGACCCTTGCTCAGGTCGCTCCTTTGGCCAGGTTCAAGTCAGGCGGACAGCCAAATGACTCTGGTTCAGGAATACACCCTGGCGTTTCTCGACCAGACATTGAAAGACCACTCCGCGCAGTTACTGACCGAATCCAACGAGCTGAAGGATGTTTCGGTGCGGGTTTATCCATCCGGTTGACGGTTAGAGTTTTGAGGCGTTCACCAGCGCTTCCGGGACCAGGTTGAAGGCGCGGGCAAATCCGGCAACGAAGCGCCCGCCTAAAGGCGTGATCCTCCACAAATTGAAATCCCCCAAACTGAATAAAGCTTCTGATTCCGGGAAACGAACGAGATATAAGTGCTTGATTTGGATGTACTCCCGGTCATCCTTTGGCAGAATCTGCGCAACACCCTGAAGAGATACCCTCGCCAACGTCTGAGGATCAGGACGGCCGTCGTCCGTTTCGGCGATGAGCAGGCTGACGTGTGGATCGATCTCCATGTCCCGGGTATGTTTTCCCAACCGGCTGACGTGGATGTAAAACGCGGAAAAATCTCCGGCATAGGCGTAGGCCACCATGGCCAGATTGGGTGTGCCCTCGTGGAGAGTACCCAGCGCAGCGATGCGTGTGTTCCGGATCAGGCGGGCCAGTGTTTGTTCAGATGTAGAGTCCATAAGGATATTATAAGTCGCCTTAACTGTACTCTTCCGAAACCATAAGAAAGCAATCTCCTCAAATCAAGAGCACCGTTGATTCAAGGAGATTGCTTCGGGCTGTGCCCTCGCAATGACATCAAGATATTTCACTCGATCAGCTGCGAAAGGGTCAGGTCGTCGCCGTACTCCTGGCGCATCTCGCGGATGAAGCGCTTGGTGACCCGGTGGGTGGTCAGCTGGACCAGTTCGTCCACGTCGAAATCCTTGAAGCCCATTTCCTGCAGCTCGCGCACGAAGCGGGGTGTCACACTGTGGTTGCGCAGCTCGATAAATTCGTCCGGGTCGAGATCTTTCAGCCCCAGCTCGCGCATAGAGCGGATGAAATTCACCGAGACATCATGGTTGCGGAGATCGATATATTCGTCGGCATCCAGGTCTTGATAACCCAGCTCTCGAAGCTCCACGATATATTGAGGTGATACGTCATGCTTGGCAAGCTCGACCAGCTCATCCGTATCGAGGTCTTTCATGCCAAGCTTGTGCATCTCGGCAATGAACTCAGGCGACACTCCATGGCGACCCAGCTCGACGAGGTCTTCCACCTCCAGGTCCTTGAGGCCCAGCCGGTTCAGTTCGGCAATGAATTTTGGCGAGATGCCGTGTCGTCCAAGCTCCACGAGATCGTCCACTTCGAAGTCCTTGAACCCCAGTTTCTTCAGCTCGACAATGTATTTGGGCGAGACATCGTGGCGGCTGAGCTCGACGATATCGTCGATATCCAGGTCGATGAGGCCCTGCTCCCGCATCTCGACAATATAGCGCAGCGATACACCGTGTCTGCTTAATTCGATTAATTCGTCCACGCTCAGGTCGCTGAAACCTGCCTGCCGCAGCTCGGCAATATACTTTGCCGAGACAGAATGGTCGTTGAGCTCGACCAGCTCATCCAGGTCGAAGTCTTTGAGACCCATCTGGTGCAGGCTGGCAATGTACTTTGCTGAGACGCCATGATCGCGCAATTCGGTCAGCTCGTCCACGTCGAAGCCGTTGATGCCCATCTCTCGCAGCTCCCGGACGTAGCGCGGGGTCACACCGTGATTGCGCAGATCGAGCCATTCGCTTACGCCGTCGGGCCGCACACCGAGGGCCAGCATCTCGCGGATATATTCGGCGGTGATCCGGTTGGACTGCAACTCCTGGATATCGCTGAGGGTCACAGAGTCGATACCTGCCTCTTTGAGGGCGGCAGCCAGGTCGCGGGAGCGGGAGGAGGTATTCGTGGGGGACAAGGATGAAAGATGGGATAAATGCGATAGAGGCGGAACCAGGTCAGGGGAGTCGGCTGCGGACTCCTCACCTGGCACCTCCATCGCCTTGAAAAGCTCCTCGGCCTCCTCGGCGGTGATCTTCCCTTCAGCGATCATGTCCAATATCATTAAGCGTTCTTTTTCTCCGTTCATGAGCGGTCTCCTTTTATCTGGGAAAGAAGTTGGGTAGCTTCCTGCACGTTGATCTCGCCGCGGCTCAAACGGGAAAGGATCTCCTGCCGGCGGGTCGAGAGATCCACCTCCCTGGGCGCTTCCATGCCCATCTCGGTAATAACCTCGTCCAGGCGGCGGCGGATCGCCCAGTAGGATTCGCCCGTCTCGCGCTCCACCTCTTTGACATTGCCGCGGTTACGGACGAAGACCTCGAGGAAGTGCAGGCTTTCGGGAGAGAGGCGGAAGAACGGCGAAAGCTCGAACTTGCCGACGACGCCGGTCCCGCACGCGGTGCAGTTAAGCTGGGTGACAACAAGCGGGGACGAACAACTGGGGCAGGATTGGGGAATAAGTGGCATTTGGGGTACTCCAATGCCGCTATGTTAACAAGGTTTTTCTTTTCTGTCAATATTTTTGGTAGCATGCAAAATATTTTGATTAATTACAAAAATAATTGGATGTATAGATGTGTTTACGAAAAACGGCCCTATACCCAACAGAACACTTCT
>DATAKV010000624.1:0-8837 GCA_036261375.1 Anaerolineales bacterium | reverse complement strand
CGAATAAAATTCGATATACTCTTACTTTGGACTAGGTTATAGAAGGAACTAAATAAAGGTCCGGTTTCCTGGCCCCGGAATTATACTCCTTTCAAATGCGTTGATTTCTGGCAGGATTTTCTCCTGAAATAATATGGCTATTTGTAAATGAAAATTCTCTATTCAGATCAATACCTTTTCGTTGTAGACAAACCCGCCGGTTTGCCCGTTCTGCCGGATGGCTGGGAAAAGGATTCGGACTATCTTGTCAAATTACTGGAACAGCAATTTGGCAAGGTGTTCATCGTCCACCGCCTGGATAAGATCACCAGCGGCGTGATGGTCTTCGCCCGCAATGCTGACACTCACCGCACCTTGAACATCCAGTTTGAGCAGCATACGGCACAGAAAACATATCATGCGATTTTAGAGGGTAACCCAAAATGGGATGACAAAACTGCAAAGCACCCCCTGCGCGCCAATGTGGGGCACAAGCATCGCACGATGGTTGACAATAAACACGGAAAGCCATCTGAGACGCGCTTCCGGGTGATCAAGCGGTATGAAGAGTCAGCGCTGGTGGAGGCGAAGCCGATGACGGGACGGACCCACCAGATCCGTGTCCATGCCTACGCCCTTGGACATCCGCTGGTCGAGGATGTCCTGTACGGCGCCAGGGACCGCTACGGGCTGCCTCGTCCGATGCTGCACGCGCAGTCATTATCCTTCATACATCCCGCGACGAATGAGAGGGTGAAGTTTTCTGCCCCGCACCCGGATGACTTTGAAGAGGCATTAAAAGTTCTCGGGACGGCCTATTGACCGCCCCGAGGGAATTAGGAAATTTTTCTCGCTTCCATGTAGAAGCGCTTTTCATGCGCCTCCCCCATCGAGAACGTCTTGCGCGGCAGGGCGCCGTCAAGAATGACCGTCTTGAACAGGTCCGACTTACTCATGCCCGGCAGATAGAAACCGGCATTCCCCGGCTCGCTCCCAAGCTTGACCGTTACATCCTCGCCGTGGACGTAATCGATCTTTTCTGCGCCGCCCTCTTTGAGGAAGGTATCCAAAAAGGCCTGGATCGTTCCGACCGGCAGATTGGATGAGGGGTTGGCGATTTCTACCACGCCAAACTCCTTCCCACCTCCCACCAGACCGATGGCCTGATTCTCACCCTGAGCGGCGTCCACCACTCTGACCATTTCCTCTGCATTCGATACAGGGTTATAGCTAAACTTCGCCCCGAACGCATTTTCCAGCTCGGCAAATAGATCCTTCTTTAAGCCGAAGAGCACACGATGAATGGGCTCGAACTCCAATCCCTCATCGTGGACATTTTCGATCTCCACCAGGGCATAGCGGGAAGGATGGTCCATGCCGACCTGCGGCTTCATCTTTTCCCAGATGGCCTTGGCCGTGGCGAGCGAGTGATTGCCGTCACCCATCGCGAAGAGCAGGACGGGCTGGTCCTTTCCGATGTCATACTTTGCCGAGAAGGTTTCAGGGTTGGCAAGTACACGCAGGGCTTCTACCACCTGATTCTCAAATTCATCATTCACTGCATAACCGGCAAGATGACCACTGTTGAACATCAGGTCGAAATCATATAATTTCTCAAGCCTGGATTTCGCCGCATTGATGGGCTCGATGACCGTGTGGTCCGGGTCGTCGATCAATACCAGGATATGAGGCAGCTCGAGCGCCGCGCCCTCACGGATCTTGATACGCGGCGGCAGACGATCGACGATTGTCCCCTCGGTGGCGCGGATCAGGCTGGAGGAGCCTTTGGTGTAATCGTAGGCTTCAAGGTCCAGGCAAAGAACAATGCCCCTGCGGGTTTTGCCATCGACGGTACGCTCCACATAGACCAGTCCATCATGCGGCTGGAGAATGCCATCGTCCATGTAGTTGCGCATGGTCGCCTGGATGTTCTGGATGCGTTCCTCGCCGCCCGGCTTTTCCAGATAGACTTCGGGGAAGGTCAGGTTCAGCGTGGACGGCGCCTCACCGACCATCTTTTCCACATCGTTCCAGTATTCCGGCTGGGACGTGAACTGGTCACAGGCAATGACCGCCCACTTGGTCAGATCCGTACCAGGTTTGGGCAGATAGACCTGGGGGATCTGGATGCCGATATCGCCAATGTTTTTCATACACATCTCCTTTTATGTAATTGCGAGAAGTAAAGCAACGAAGCAATCTCATGTTACCTTGAGATTGCTTCGTCGGGAAGATCACCCTCCTCGCAATGACATACTCTTAATTGTTAGGCGGGCTGGGCGTTTTTGGCGAAGTTGATCAGCTTCTCGGCCACTTCCGCGCCGACGCGAGCCTGAGCTTCCCGTGTCCCGGCGCCGATGTGCGGGGAGGCAATCACGTTGTCGAGCTTGAGCAGCTTCCAGTCCGTGGGCGGCTCCTCGTCGAAGACATCGAGGGCTGCACCGGCAACCTTGCCGCTGGTCAGCGCCTCGTAGAGTGCCTCTTCATTGACGATCCCGCCGCGGGCGCAGTTGATGATGCGGACGCCGTTCTTCATCTTGGCGAACTGTTCTGCACCGATCATGTTGGCGGATTCTTTGGTCTTGGGCAGGTGCAGGGTGATGTAATCGGACTCGGCCAGCAGCTCGTCCAGTGTGACCAGCTTGGCGCCGTTCTGGGAGGTCACAAACGGATCATAGGCCAGGACTTTCATACCCAGGGCGATGGCACGCACTGCAACCGCATGGCCAATGTTGCCGTAGCCGATGATGCCCAGGGTTTTGCCGCCGATCTCATCACCGGTGAAGGATTTCTTGTCCCATTTTTCGGCTTTCATCGTGGCGGTTGCCTTGTACAGGTTGCGCGCCAGCATAAACATATAGCCAAAGGCCAGCTCAGCCACCGACAGGCCATTGGCGAGCGGGGTATTCATGACTGTAATGCCCCTGGAGCGGGCGTACTCGTGATCGATCGTATCCAGGCCAGCGCCGCCGCGCACGATCACCTTGAGGTTGGGACAGACATCGATCAACGGCTGGCGGACCTTGGTCCGCGAGCGAACGACCATGCCGTCATAGGCAGGTAGAACATTGGGCAGTTCTTCGGGGGTAATATCATCGCGCACATCCACGGTCAGGCCCGCGGCGCGCATCTGTTCGATATATTCCTGCTCGGTCTTGTCACAAATCAGGATTTTCATTTTTTTGTCTCCTTGCTTCGGTATTAATTAATAACAGAGACCTGCCCGACGAATCGGCTGGTCTCTGTTTGAACGGTGAATCTAGCCACAAATTCATTTTACATAGGGCAAATCCCCATGTCAACGACATACATCAGGCAGGAAATGTGTCAATTGTTCTTGATGATTTGTCTGACAAAAAGATATAATGAGTCCGAAATGGGTGATTCCGCGCAATTCCGCGCGTCTACAAAACTAGATACAGGAGTACTTTCCATGACCAAACGCGTCTTCAACTTTAACCCGGGCCCCGCCGTCCTGCCGCTCGAGGTCCTCGAACAGGCACAGACCGAGCTGATTGACTTCAAGGGCACAGGCATGTCGGTGATGGAGATCAGTCACCGCTCGAAGGAATTCGAATCTGTCATCCAAACCGCCGAAGCGGACCTACGAGAGCTGCTGGGCATCCCCGGCAATTACAAGATCATGTTCCTGCAGGGCGGCGCCACCCTGCAGTTTGCCATGCTGCCCATGAACCTGCGCGCCCCCGGCGCCTCGGCCGACTATATCGTCACCGGCACATGGAGCAAGACCGCCATCAAGGAAGCACAAAAACTCGGTACGGCCCGCGCCGCGGCCAATACCGAGAATCAGGGCTTCAACTGCCTGCCCGACAACCTCGATCTCGACCCGAACGCAGCCTACCTGCATTTCACCTCCAACGAGACCATTCACGGTGTGGAATATTTCAGCGAGCCGACCCCGCCCGCTGGCGTTCCCCTGGTCTGCGATACCTCCTCCGATTTCATCAGCCGCCCGCTCGATATCTCGAAGTATGCCATGCTGTATGCCGGCGCCCAGAAGAACGCCGGGCCTGCAGGAACGACGGTTGTCATTATCCGCGATGACCTGATCGAGCGCACCCCGGCCAACCTGCCGGTCATGCTCGATTACAAGGCCCTGGCCGCCAGCGGGTCCCTGCACAATACCCCGCCGGCATTCGCCATCTACATGGTGGGACTGGTCTTCCAGTGGGCCAAGAAGCTCGGCGGCCTGGCCGAGATCCAGAAGATCAACCGCAAAAAAGCGGATGCGATCTACGCGGCCATCGACGAGAGCGGCGGCTTCTACCGCGGTCACGCCCAGCCGGAAGCGCGCTCGGTCATGAACATCCCCTTCCGCCTGCCCTCCGAGGAGCTGGAAGATGCGTTTGCCAAGGAAGCCAAGGGCAACGGCCTGATCGGTCTTAAGGGCCATCGCTCGGTCGGCGGCATGCGCGCTTCCATCTACAATGCCATGACCGTCGAAGGTGCGGAAGCCCTTGTCCAGTTTATGAAGGAATTCCAGAAGAAGAACGGCTAACTGAACTGTAATCCAATTGCCCGCTTCCCCACGGAGGCGGGCTTTTTTCTTTTGGTTATAATTACTTGATGGACTTCTTTTTCCCAGAGGACAATCTGCAGCGAATGACGCCCGAAGAGACCCGTATTTTGGATCTCAATGCAGAACCGTACCCCGATGGGTACCGGCTGCGGGTCAATATCGAGATCACCCCCTACCAGAAGCGGCCGCATATCGAGGTCCTGCTCAGCGACGCGGATGGAGAGGAAATCGCCTCCACCAGCATCGTCGAGCCGATGAGCTGGAAGCTGGAATTCACCATGCACATACGCGGCGAACTGAACAATCCCTATACCCTGGAAGCGAAACTCTTTTACCCTGATGGGCCGGCCGCCGAGCCGCAGACTTTTACATTTGATGTAAAGCCGCCCGAGGACAAGCCAGAGGCCGACTCCGCTTAACCACATTTCCATGCCGATATCAGTATTTCGTTCACTCACGCTGACAACGATCCTGTGCATCATCCTGCTTGCCCTGCTGGGATGTACTCCGCAGGTGACCGTGGCACCCGAAGCGACCCGCACCCCCCGCCCCACAGCCACCGAAGAACCGGCTCCTGTTGTTTCAAACAATAGGCAGGAAATGGTCATTTTCTCGTTTGAAGAAGATGGCTTCGCGCACCTCTTTGCCTACATACCCAGCCAAATGCCGCTGACGCGCCTCACCTACGGCGACTGGGACGATATCACGCCCTCTGCCAGCCCGGACGGAAAGAGGATCGCCTACGCCTCCAATCGCAGTGGATTCTGGGATCTGTATGTATTGGAATTCTCCACCGGCCAGATCATCCAGCTCACCAACACGGCCGATTACGAAAGCGCGCCCACCTGGTCCCCGGATGGCTCGTTCCTAGCGTATGAGCTATATACGGAAGACAATCTTGAGATCGTCGTCGGACCGGCGGATGATCCGCTTGACGGCGCGGTCAAATTGACCGACTCTCCCGCATCCGACCACTCCCCCGCCTGGTCGCCCGGCGGACGCCAGATCGCCTTCGTCTCAGATGGTGACATCCTCCTGGCCGACTTGGACCGGACAGATGGGGGCCGCTTCCGCAACTTGAGCAACACAGAGCTAGCCGCGGAGTCGCATCCTGTCTGGTCACCGGATGGGACGAAGCTCGCCTGGGCCTCCTCTGCGACGACGGTGGGCCGCAGCGGCATTTACGTCTGGGATGCCACACAAAACATCCCTGCCGTCTGGCTGGGTGATGGCGATTATCCCGGCTGGAACAGTACGGGTGAGCGAATCCTGACAACTCTTCCCGCTCCAAACAATACATATCTAACGATCTATTCGCAGGATGGCCAGCTACTCCAGCCTCTGGAGCCGTTCCCCATGTCACTGCGCGGAATGACCTGGGCAAACCTTTTAACGCCTGATTCAATGACGGAGATCTTTCGGCAAGCGGCAAACCTGACTCCTGCCCCGCTGTGGGCGGCGATGGGCGAACCTGTAGACGAAGGGCCGTTTGGCAGGTGGTCGCTGGTCAACCTGGAGGGAGTGCTGGCGCCCTATCCGCAGATGCATGACCTGACGGACGAGGCCTTCACAGCATTAAGGCAACGTGTTCAGGAGCAGGCCGGCTGGGACGCACTGGGCAGCCTGGAGAATGCTTTCGTCCCGATAACAGTGGTGATGGATCCCGGCTACGCGGAGGACTGGCTGTACACTGGTCGGGCCTTTGCCATCAATTCGTTGATGACCAACGCAGGCTGGATGGCTGCCGTGCGCGAGGACTTTGGCGCGCAGACCTACTGGCGGTTGTATATCCGCGCTCAGCAGCAGGATGGTTCGCTGGGCGAGCCTTTACATAGCCAGCCCTGGGACCTTTCCGCCCGCTATAACCTCGATCCGAAAGTCTACGAACAGGGCGGCCAGTACAGCCCCGTACCGCCCGGCTACTGGGTGGATGTGACAACCCTGGCGATGCAGTATGGTTGGGAACGGGTCCCCGCCCTGCCCAACTGGCGAACCTACTTCCGTGGGGCGCGCTTTACCGAGTTTGCCCTGACCGGCGGCGAGAGCTGGTACACCGCCATGCTGGAACTGTACCCGCCGGATGTGCTCGTCACGCCTACAAAACTGTTACCGCCAACCCTCACTCCTACGCGCACACCGCTGCCCACACGGACGCCACTGCCGACGCGCACGCCGCGGCCGACGTTCACGCCGAGCATTACACCCACCCCGCGCAACACGTTAACACCATCCATCACACCGATCCCGTCCACTACGCTGACGCCATCCGTTACCCCGCCGACGATTATTCCATGAAAAAGAGTCGAGTGTCATGGCCCCGGTGCATGGGGCCGGGGTTGCGAGGGTGCCAGCCCGAAGCAATTTACTTATTGACGGGGAGATTGTGTCGCCACGGTGCCATGGCGACATTTCGTTCCGCTCGGCAAGACATAATATTCTTAATCATATTGTTTTTTAGTATATCTTCCTGCACTCCCGTTGTGGTCACTCGGGAAACGATAACCACTCCAACAGCGGTGATCGCGGGTGAACTGGTGACCGAACCACCGGCGGAGGCCGAACCGGAACTCAAACCGACGGTTGCTCCATTCCGCTTCGTCCTCCCCACTCCGGGCGCGGAGCCGGTCTCGGGCTGGCGTCCGCCTCTCTATCCCATCCCGTGGGCGGTTTCGGCCTATGACCATTTTTACTTCGCCCGCCCCATTGCTGCCGACAATGTGAACTGGCCGCTGGCAGATTATCGCTATGGCGGTGTATTCTTTGCGCCGAACATCGTCCATACTGGCGTGGACATCGATGCCGAAGAAGGCACACCGATCCTGGCCGCGGGACCGGGTACGGTCATCTCCGCGGACTGGGGTTTATTCTCGGGTGCATCAGGCAACATCCATGATCCCTATGGGCAGGCTGTCGTTGTTCGCCATGATTTCGGCTACAAAGGAGAAACGCTGTACACCATCTATGCCCACATGAGCGAGATCATCGCCGTGCGAGGCCAGCGCGTAGAAACAGGAGACGTGCTCGGCCTGGTCGGTTCCACCGGCGCGACGACCGGTCCGCATCTGCATTTCGAAGTGCGGCTTGGAGAGAACACATTTTTCCGGACCTATAATCCTGAGCTGTGGATGGCTCCACCCCAGGGCTGGGGAATTCTGGTTGGACGCCTGACCGATGAAGAGGGCGATCTGCTTTATCAGTTCAAAGTGGACGTACGACCCATGCCATCAGAAGTGCCGCTGCGATCGGTAAAGACCTATGCCGAAGGCGCGGTCAATCCCGACCCGTACTACGATGAGAACCTGGTACTGAGCGACCTGCCTGCCGGACTGTATAAAGTCAGTTTTGATTACCAGGACAAGATCCGGCAATACTGGGTCGATATCTATCCCGGTCAGGTCACGTATTTTATATTTACACATGAAGATGGCCTGCAGGTCCAGCCGCCGCCTGTGCCTACATTGGATTTTCTTCCAACGACGCCAACCGTTGTGCCGTAGGTGCCCCAAAGACTTGCCCCCTTAAACCGGAAGCCTGACTCTTTTCCCTACCTTGACGCTCAGAACATCTGTGCTATACTTCCCAAACACACAAATCTGACCCTTACACTTGTATTTGGAGATCAAGAAATGGCACCTCGAAAAGCAAAAGCCCCCGTAGCCGAAGAACTTAATCAAAATAGAAACGTGGATGGCGCAAAGCGCGCCGTTCTCGATAAAGCCGTTGGCGATATTCTAAAGCGCTTCGGCGAAGGCTCGATCATGCCTCTGGGGCAGGCCCATGGCATGGTGACGGAATCATTCCCCACTGGTTCATTATCCCTCGATATTGCTCTCGGTGTCGGCGGCGTGCCGCGCGGACGGATCACCGAGATCTATGGCCCTGAGTCGTCCGGTAAGACAACCATCTGCCAGCACATCGTGGCCGAAGCCCAGCGCATGGGCGGTACTGCCGCGTTCATCGACATGGAGCACGCGCTTGACCCGGTCTACGCAGCGCGCGTAGGCGTGGATATCGATAACCTGCTTGTCTCCCAGCCGGACACCGGCGAGCAGGCGCTCGAGATCACTGAGACCCTTGTCCGTTCCGGTGGCATTGATGTGATCGTGATCGACTCGGTTGCCGCACTTGTTCCCCGTTCAGAGATCGAAGGCGACATGGGCGACGCCACCATGGGTGTGCAGGCCCGCTTGATGTCGCAGGCTCTCCGCAAGCTCTCCGGCGCGATCAACCAGACCAAGACTGCCGTGATCTTTACCAACCAGCTGCGCCAGAAGATCGGCGTGATGTTCGGCAATCCGGAGACCACGACCGGCGGCCA
>DATAKV010000622.1:0-2273 GCA_036261375.1 Anaerolineales bacterium | reverse complement strand
AAGGCAGCCTCCCGCATCGAAGCCTTCCACCGCCGCCAGCCGCTGACGTCCTGGTTCACGAACGAGCTGGGCGGGACGCTCGGCCAGATCCTTCGCCCGCTGCAGCGCATCGGGGTGTACGCCCCAGGTGGGACGGCGCCTCTGCCATCCACCGTGCTGATGAGCGCCATCCCGGCCCGGGTGGCAGGTGTGAGAGAAATTGTTGTGGTCATGCCACCGAACCGGGCCTATGCTGAAGCCGAAGCGCCTATCGATCCTATCCTGCTGGCCGCCTGCGCCGTGGCCGGTGTGGATGAAGTCTACCCGCTGGGCGGGGCGCAGGCTATCGCCGCACTGGCCTATGGCACCGAGACCGTCCGCCCGGTGGATAAGATCGTCGGGCCGGGCAACCTGTTCGTCACCCTGGCCAAGCGCCAGGTCTACGGCGTGGTCGGCATCGATGGCCTGGCCGGGCCAACGGAAACGGTTGTTATTGCCGATGAATTCGCAGACCCTGCCTGGGTGGCAGCCGATCTGCTGGCGCAGGCCGAGCATGACCTGCTGGCTTCCGCTATGTTGCTTACGCCTTCCCAGGATTTGATCACAAACGTTCAGGCCGAGATCGCCCGGCAGATCGAGCAGCGCGGTCGGGCCGAGATCATCGCCGCCTCATTGGAATTGCGCGGCGGCGCGGTCCTGACCCGGGACCTGAACGAGGCGCTGAAACTGGCCAATGAGTATGCCCCCGAGCACCTGGGGCTGTCGGTACGGGAACCATGGCGCTGGGTGGAAAAAGTGACGAACGCCGGCGGGGTGTTCATGGGCGAGCATTCCTTTGAAGTGCTGGGCGATTACCTGGCGGGACCCAGCCACGTCATGCCGACCGGAGGTTCCGCCCGCTTTGCCTCGCCATTAAACGTCTGGGACTTCGTCAAAATTGTCAGCCTGGTTGCGTTGGATGGTGACACAGCCCGCTCGATCGGCCCAATTGCAGCCACGCTCGCCCAGGCCGAAGGCCTGGACGCGCATGCCCAGGCAGCCTTGTTCCGCAGCGAGGAAGCGGCATGAACATCCGTCCTCACCTAAACACCCTGCCGCCCTATACACCGATCGAGCCGTTCGATGTTCTCTCGGCCCGCAGCGGCCGTGACCCTTCACAGATCGTCAAGCTGGATGCCAACGAGAATCCTTACGGACCACTGCCCGCCGTCCGCGAGGTGCTCGGCAAACTTGACTTCCCGCACATCTATCCCGACCCGGAAAGCCGTGCCCTGCGCAGATCGCTGGCCACGTTCAGCGGTGTTTCCGAAGAATACTTGCTGGCCGGCTCGGGTGCGGATGAATTGATCGACCTGTTAATGAGGGTCTTCCTCGAGCCGGGAGACTGCATCCTATCCTGCCCGCCTACCTTCGGGATGTACTCGTTCGATGCCGAATTGAACGCGGCCCGCTGCGTGGAAGTGCCCCGGAACAAGGATTTCTCCCTGGACCTTGACGCCATCCGCAGGGCTGTGAATGAAGATCGCCCTAAACTCTTCTTCGTCACCTCACCCAACAACCCGGATGGATCGTTGATATCCCCCGAAGTTCTCGATGAAATATTATCTTTTGATACGCTGGTCGTTCTAGATGAAGCATATATCGAGTTTGCAGGTGAGAACCTGGGGGCAGGATTGAGCCGGATTCGTGACGTCCCCCGCCGGGACAACCTGATCGTCCTGCGCACATTCAGCAAATGGGCCGGGCTGGCAGGTCTGCGGGTGGGCTATGGCGCCTTCCCTGGCTGGCTGATGCCTGTCTTATGGAAGGCCAAACAGCCTTACAATGTCAATGTCGCAGCCAGTGTTGCTGCCCAGGTTTCGTTGGAGCACGTCGATGAATTGTCTGTAGTTGTGGAACGCCTGATCAGTGAACGCGAACGATTACTGGCTGCCCTGCAAACGATCCCGTGCCTGAAACCGTACCCGACCCGCTCGAACTTCATCCTGTGCAGAGTGGTGGGGCGCGATGCCGCCGAGCTCAAAGCGCGGCTCGCCCAGGAGCATGGCATCTTCATCCGCTACTTCAATAAGCCCGACCTGCGCGACCATATCCGTATCAGCGTCGGCCGGCCCGAAGATACGGATGCACTTATGAATGCCTTGCAGGTTTTGTAGGTCACGCTTTTAGCGTGACATTTAATGGAGACCTCATGCGAACCGCAACCCTCTCCCGCCAAACCAACGAAACCGAGATCGAGATCCAGCTCGACCTGGACGGAACGGGCGCCCACACCATTTCCACCGGCGTCGGCT
>DATAKV010000620.1:0-9698 GCA_036261375.1 Anaerolineales bacterium | reverse complement strand
GAGGCAGTATAATCTCGCCGACATGAACCTCAACGTTGCACTCGCCCTGGTCATTGTAATTTTGTTGCTTGGGGCTTTTTTGGCGGCATGGGCGGGAATCCGTTCCATCCAATCGGCGCGCACCGTGGTGTTCTACAGGACGCGGCAAGCACGGATGCTCGCCGGCTGGCAGTGGCTGGCGCTGGCGTTGGTACTGGCTTCCTTAAGCGGCGCAGCAGCCTTCTGGGGCGAGCCAGTGGCTGGACAGATCTTTTCCCCGACAGCCAATCCCACTTCCCTGTCCACACAGACTCCAGGCACCACCCTGACTCCGTCCCTAACCGCAGCGCAGGTCTTTACGGAAACCCGGATTCTTTCGGTTACACCGAGCTCCACATCCGGGCCATCGCCAACCGCTTCCATAACTCCATCGCTGAGTGCCACCACCGATACAAGCCGGCTCGCGACGTCGGCGATCCAGACGGAGCGCCGGAGCACGTTCATCGCCTTCCTCTCCTCCACCCCTACCGCGTCGCGGACGCCCATCCCGACCTGGACGAAGACCCCGACCAATCCGCCGCCGCCAACATGGACACCGTCCTTGACTCCGACGCCGCGCCCGACGCTCACCCCAACGTTGACCCCCACGCAGACGCGGACGCCAAGCCGGACACCCACTTCCACCCGAACGGCTACCCCCACGCGCACATTGACGCCGACCCGAACGCCAACGCCGTAAAGGCGTCGTTGAATCTCCGCATGCTATAATCTTTCACATGGATATTCGTGCTGGGATCATTGCCGCGGTCGTACTTTCTTTTATCGGCGCGTTATGGATCTTCCGCTCCGGGTTCCGGACACTGCGCTCTGCAAGGAGACTCACGTTTTACCGGATCCGGCGCCAGCGCGAACGAGGCGGGTGGTTTACTGTGGGATTTGGACTCCTGCTGCTGGGGATCAGCGTCTCTTTGGCGATGTACGGCGAGCCGGTCGCCTATCGCTACTTTCCGCCCTCTCCCACGGCCTCGCTGACACCGACCACGACCCTCTCTCCGACGATCACCCTTTCACCGACCATTACTCTCTCTCCGACGATTACCTTCACCCCCGCGGTCAGTGACACACCGACCATCACACCCACGCCCTTTATCCCGCCTGTCATCGAAGCCATGTTCGAAAGCGTAGTGACGCCAAATCCGAATGCAATATTCAGCGAGCTCCAGTTTACGCATGATTGTTCGAATTTTGTCGAGATCAACACAGCCACAGTTTTCCAGAACCCCATCCGCTACATGTGCGCGGTCTTTACCTACGACCAGATGACCCCCGGTGCCCAATGGACTGCCCTCTGGCTGCGAGACGGCAAGCTGGTCCATTATGAGACCCTTCCATGGGACGGCGAAGTTGGCGGATATGGTTTCACCGAATGGGAAGCGCCATCGGAAGAATGGCTGCCCGGTACCTACTCAGTACAAGTCTTCGTCGGGCTGGATTGGAAGGTTATTGGCCAATTCCTGCTGCAGGGAGACGCGCCGACCGCGCCGCCAACCTCAACATCCACATTCACACTCACCCCGTCGAGAACATCCACACCCACTCGAACGTTCACACCGACGCGTACGCCAACCGTGACAAGAACTTTCACCCCCACCCAGACTCCCGGTTTGACGGCGACACCCTAACGAGTACCTCATTGCTCCGGCGAAAAAGCCGGAGTTGCGAGGAACGACCGGAGGGAGCGACGACCGTGGGGCGTACCTTTAGGTAAGCAATCTCCTTTCAATGGCACATAAAATCTTAAAGGATCGTCTCTCCATGACCCAAAAATCATTCCAAGACCACTATCCCGATGAATTTGCCCACTGTTACGGCTGTGGCCGCCTTAATGAGCACGGGCACCAGATCAAAAGCTACTGGGATGGCGAAGAGTCTGTTGCTCATTATCTCCCCAAACCGTACCATATCGCCATCCCAGGCTACGTCTACGGCGGGCTGCTCGCTTCTCTGATCGACTGCCACGGTACAGGCACGGCCGCCGCAGCATTGTATAAGGCTGCGAAGGAACAAGACCCACACGCCGAGCCAAATACACGCACACTCACTGCTTCCCTGCACGTGGACTACCTCAAACCGACGCCGCTCGATGTCGAATTGGAAGTCCGCGGCAGAGTAAAAGAACTCAAAGGCCGTAAAGTCGTCGTCGAGGAATGGATCCGGGCCAACGGCATCATTACCGCGCGCGGGGAGTTGGTTGCAGTGCAGGTGCCCCAGTCCCTGGTGGATGAGCTGGTTAAGGGAAAATAAAAGAACTCCGAGTTTCAACAACTCGGAGTTCTCCTTTACTTCTTTGTCGGCTTCGCCATTTCCTCTTTCACGGTGTGATAGAGATTTTCAGCCTTTAGCTCGCTCAGCGCGTAACAGGGAGCTTTCAGGTGATTCGCCAGTTGCTGGGCAAGCCCCTGGTCGAAGGCGGCGTGTTCCATGTTGATAACGATGCTCTTGATCTTCTCATGCGCGATCAATTCCGCGAATCGATACGATTCCTCCTGGGGCGGCAGTGCGCCGATCGAAACATTTCCTGCCCCATCGGTTAGAACAATAAGCAATGGCTCGATATCGGGATGATGAGTTTTCTCCTGCCGCAGCACATCCGCAGCCAGGAACAGGCCTGCCGAAAGCGGGGTCTTGCCGCCAACAGGGATATCCATTAAGGCGCGCTGGGCGAGCTGGACGGAATTGGTCGGGGGCAGGACGAGCGTAGCCCGGTCCTTCTGGAAGACGATCAGGCCGACACGGTCGCGGCGCTGGTAGGCGTCGGTCAGCAGGGACAGGATCGCGCCCTTGGTTGCGTTCATCCGCTCGGCTACTGCCATCGACCAGGAAGCATCCACCAGGAACAATACAAGGTTGGCAACTCGCTTGACGCGGATCTTGCGCTGCAGGTCGCCTTTTTCGATTGCAAAAGCGAGGCGCTTGCGTTGTTCGGTACGCTTCTTCTGGAAGGGAGCCGCAGCCCGGAATGTGGCGTCGAAGGCGATATCGTCCTTCTTTTCACCGGCGGGGCGGGCCTTGATATAGCGCCCGTGCTTGCGCTCTGTTTTGGTCAACGAGCGGCGGCCTGCATGCTTGCGGGCTAGTTTATCGAGCGGCGTGTTCAGCTTGCGCGGCTGGAACTTCTCGCCGGGCTTGACCTTCTGCCCGCCTTCCCACCAGTTGGCGCTGGTGTTGGCGAACACGTCCTGAGGCATCTGCTCGGGCTTGCCTTCCTGCGGGCCTTCCTCGCGCTCATCTTCGAGTTTTAAGTTTTTTTTTGCTCGGGTTGGCCCTGCTGGGCCTCGGTCTCCTGCTCCGCCTCGCTCGGGACCGACTGGCCTGCCAGCTGCTCAATGCGCTCCTGCAGCTGTTCGGTCGTCATCTCGGCCTGTTGAAAGGGAGTCCGCTTGATGCGGTGGGGGAGAGCCAGCTCGGCGGCCAAGGCAATATCGTGATCGTTGATCTTCGTCCGCCCTTCGAAGGCGGCCTGGGCACGGGCAGCTTTGAGAATGACAAGGTCGGCTCGGTGACCATCCACGTTGAGGGAGGCGGTCAGGGCGGCGATGGATAGCAGGTCGCGACTGGTATGGGTCACCTGCCCAACGAGCTCGCGCGCCTGTTCGATCTTATGCGAAAGCTCCTCTTCCTTTGGCAGGAAGGTATTGCGGAAGGCATCCGCATCCTGCTCGAAGGCCAGGTTACGTTCCATGATCTGAACGCGGTTCCGGGCATCGCGGATGCCGACGATATCGACAGACAGGGCAAAGCGGTCCAGCAGTTGAGGTCGGAGCTCGCCTTCTTCGGGATTCATGGTCCCAACCAGGATGAACCGGGCAGGATGGCTGAAGGAGATCCCTTCACGCTCGACCATATTCACGCCCATCGCGGCCGAATCCAGCAGAACATCCACTACGTGATCGTCGAGCAGGTTCACCTCGTCGATGTAAAGCAGGCCGCGGTTCGCGCTGGCCAGCACGCCCGGCTCGAAGTGGCGCTCGCCTTTTTGAATAGCCTGCTCGATGTCGAGAGTACCTACCACGCGATCCTCCGTGGCGGAAACGGGCAGGTTGACAAAAGAAGTTGTCCTGACATGTGAAGGGATCCTGGTTGCTCCTTCGAAGCGTTCCTTGCATTCGGTGCACCAGGTATTCGGCTTGTTGGGATCACAGCCGAAGCGGCAGTCATCGACAACCTCCACCTTGGGAAGCAGCGCGGCCAGCGCACGCGCCGCCGTGGATTTGGCGGTACCGCGCTCACCGCGGATCAGGACCCCGCCGATGCGAGTGTCGACAGCGTTCAAGATGAGCGCACGTAGCATGCGCTCCTGTCCTACGATTGCAGTAAATGGAAAAATGGATGGCATATATTCTCAACTCCGACTTGCGATTATAACGCGTGAATCCAACTTGAGAGGGCAGATTCTGGCCTCGTTTCATTAATTAATACGGCTATCATGTTCTTTTACCGGGCAGGGTTGCAAACTTCTCCAATCACCTGTATAATCCCCTTTACATTTTTCTCAACCGGAGTTTCAAGTGACAGATCAGAATCAAGCCTTTCCTGCACAGGGGAATGATGCCAATCCGCAGGGAGAACATCATAATAACAATAATAACAATCAAACGATGGAGTCTTTGCTCAACGAACAGGACCTGAACGTCGATTTGCCTCAGCCCGGCGAAATTCGCACCGGGATGATCGCGAGCATCAGCCCCAGCCAGATCCTCGTCAGCATTGGCGCCAAGTCGGAAGGCGTTGTTTCTGGTCGTGAACTGGATCAACTGACCCCGGAAGAGCGGGAAGCGCTGAAGGTGGGCGAGGAAGTCCATGTCTATGTCCTCAACCCCGAAGACGAGAACGGGAATGTCGTCCTTTCGCTGAAGCGCGCCCAGGAACAGATGTCCTGGGAGAACGTCGAGAAGCTGCTCGAAGGGGATACCACCATCGAGAGCAAGATCATCGGCTTCAACAAGGGCGGCCTGATCGTCGGCGTGGAAGGACTGCGCGGTTTCGTCCCCTCGTCCCAGATCAGTGCCCTGCGCCGCAGCCAGTCCACTGGCGATACGCCCGAGCAGCGCTGGCAGAAGATGATCGGCCAGCCCATTTCGGTTCGGGTGATCGAAGTCGACCGTGAACGACGCCGCCTGATCCTCTCGGAGCGCGCGGCCAGCAGCGAGTCCCGCCAGTCTATCAAGGAGCGTGTCATCGAGGAGCTGGAAGAGGGCAAGGTCTATACCGGCCGTGTCACCAGCCTCGCCAATTTCGGCGCTTTCATCAACATCAACGGAGCCGATGGCCTGGTCCATCTCTCCGAGCTTTCCTGGGACCACATCGATCACCCGCGCGAAGTCCTGGAGGTGGGCCAGGAAGTGAAGGTCAAGGTCATCAATGTGGACCGCGAGAAGAAGCGCATCGGTCTTTCCGTCCGTGCCCTGCAGAGTGATCCGTGGCGCTCGCGCGTGGAAAAATACAGCGTTGGTCAGCTGGTCGAAGGCGTCATCACCCGCCTGACCAAGTTCGGTGCCTTTGCCCGCCTCGGGGGCGACATCGAAGGCCTGATCCATATCTCCGAGATCGCCGAGCATCGCATCGAGCATCCCAAGGAAGTTCTCAAGGAAGGGGAAGTGAAGAGCCTGCGCGTGATCCGCATCGATCCCGATCAGCACCGCATCGGCCTGAGCCTTCGCAAAGTGGATTCGGCGGCTTTCGCCGATAAGGACTTCAAATTACTGACTGCCGAGTTCCAGTCTGAAGAAGAGGAGCAGGAGGAAGAAACTCCTGAAACTCCTGAAACTCTTGAAGCCCCTGAAGCTCAAGACGAAACCCCTGACACCCCGCCGGATGACTCCCCCGAGGAAAACAAGGAAGCCTGAAATGAAATTAAGAGCGTTCCGCACAGGCGGGGCGCTCTTTCACCATCATGCCCCTGATCATCGATTCGCATCAAGATATTGCCTGGAACATGCTCACCTTTGGGCGTGATTACACGCGCCCCGTGGCGGAGACGCGCCGGCTGGAAGCGGGCACCATCGTCCCGGACGTGAATGGTGATGCTACCGTGGGCTGGCCCGAGTACCAGCGCGGGAGTGTGGCAGTTATTTTTGCAACGCTGTTCGCCACCCCTGCCAAAAAGAAGGAAGCGTACGATACGCTCTGGTATGCGGACCCCGAAAAAGCACACCGGCTCTACATGGACCAGGTGACAGTCTACCGCAGGCTGGTCGATTCCCATCCTGATAAATTCCGTTTCATTACTACAACGAAGGAACTCGATTCCGTCATCGAACACTGGTCCAGGCCCTCGCTTAACGGCGAAGGACATCCTGTCGGACTGGTCTACCTGATGGAAGGCGCGGATGGTATCCGCTCACCGAAGGAGCTCAGCGAGTGGTATGACCTGGGCTTGCGCATGATCGGCCTCGCCTGGGCCGGGACGCGCTATTGCGGGGGCACAGGGGAACCGGGTCCGCTGACGCCCGAGGGGCGCGAGCTTATTGCTGCGATGGCAGACTACAACTTTATCCTCGACCTCAGCCACATGGACGAGGCTGCCGCGTACGAATCTCTCGACCGCTACGAGGGACCGGTGATGGCTACCCATGCGAACTGTGCCGCCCTGATGCGGGGCGCGGATACAAACCGGCACCTGCCTGACCGCGTCATCGAGGGCCTGATCGAGCGCGATGGAGTGATCGGTCTGATCCCGTTGAATTCCTTTCTCAAAGTTGGCTGGCTGCGTAAAAGCGGGAGCCGCCGGGAGGAAGTTCCCCTGGATACCCTGATCGCGCACATCGACCATATCTGCCAGATCGCTGGGAACTCGCTGCATGCAGGGATCGGCTCGGATTTCGATGGCGGCTTTGGCTTGCAGTCCATACCCCCGGAATTGGATTCGATCGCCGACGTACCGGTGATCGGGGCCGGATTGAAAGCGCGTGGATATGGGGATATAGATGTCGAAAATATTTTGGGTGGGAACTGGCTGAGATTTCTTCGCAGGAACCTACCCGCATGAATGGCGAAGCGGTAAACGGCAGTGTTTCCTACCTGCGGATCCGCTTCAGCCTGATCAGTGTCATTCTCGGGCTGCTGATCTTCACCGTTGGAGCAAAACCCAACTGGTATGGCTGGGATCGAAGCCCTGTGGTCGGCTTCATTCAGATCGCCGTTTTTCTTGTGGGCCTTGCGTTAATCTGCCTGGGCGGCTTCGTAGGTCTCTCCGCCTTATGGGGTAAGGAACAGCGCAGCATCATCGCAGATATCGGCCTGCGGGTCGTCGGGACAGGATTTGTGATCTCTGTGTTTACCGGCATGGCGGATGTATTTGGCATGGGCTCACAGCCGCTCCCGAATGTACCCTACTTCGGTCCCTGGCAGGCGGGCGGTGTACTGATCGGCCAGTTTGTGATCGCCCTGGGATTCCTGATGGTCATCCCCTATCACTTCTATTTCCAAAAGCTGGATAAATAAAAACGCCTGACTTTCTAGTATGGGGGCTGTGGATTTGAACTCCACGGGCTTAAGAATAGTTTTATAAGACGTGAATTGGCTTCCAGCAATTTATCTCCCACGAATCTCAAGACCTTATCCAGCCACACGAGGAAAAATGGCCTTCGGATTCCGATGAGTGCGAGCGTAAAGAGAATAATAAATACCCCAAACAGGATGGCGAATACCATAATCCTCAAGATCAAAAATGAAAGAACCAGGATTAGGAGAATGGGCCATGTGAAAAGAGCCAGAACGATGGCGGCCGGGTGAAAATTCCGCCTTCGAGGATCGGTGCTTTGACGCCTGGCGTTCGATCGATACGAATAGATCACACAAATGCAAACAAATACAGTTATCCAGAAGTACCCTTTGCAAATGTCACCGGTGTAATAAAGCAGCATAGTTTACCCCAACAGTGATCCCTGCTGTATTTTATAACAGTTTTCAACATTTATGTACAAGTTACAAACATCCCGCATCTGGATGACGCGGGATGTTATGCTGTCTTAAAGGTATGTTTCAGTTTTCCAAAAATCGTTTTGCAGTCTCCACCAGCATGGCCGTGCCGATCGGCAGGGCGCGCTCGTCGAGGTCGAATTTTGGATGGTGAAGCAGGTAATCCTCATGTCCCAGCTTCTGTGTGCCCAGTGTGAACATGGCGCCGGGGGCATGTTTGAGAAATTCACCAAAGTCCTCGGCCCCCAGTGTTCGATCGATCTCGTGCACATTTTCAGCGCCCAGTATATCCCTGCCCGTTTTTTCGATGACAGAAGACACCCACTCATCGTTGATCATGGGCGGCCCTCCGATCTCGTAGCGAAGCTCATAATTGCCGCCGAGAGATTTGGTCATTTCGAACACACGCTTCATTTCCTCATGGATCTGCTCATGGACCGCTTCATCGGTGAAGCGCAGGGTACCCATCATTTTGAGGCTCTCCGGGATCACGTTCTCAGCGAACCCGCCATTGATCGAACCAATGCTGACGACAGCCGGCTCGAACGGGTTGATCCGGCGTGAAATGATGGCATTCAGTCCAAAGATGACATGGGCCAGCAGGTAGAACGGATCGATCGTCTTGTTGGGATGAGCGCCGTGGCCGCCCTTGCCGAAGATCGTCGCATACCATGTGTCTACGCCGCCAGAGGCAGGTCCGGCGTTGATACCGATCGTCCCCACGGGTTTCAGTGGGTCCACATGCTGGGCGATGACATAATCCACGCCGTCCATGGCGCCTTCGGCAGCCATGCGCTGCGCGCCGCTCTTGCCTTCCTCGTCGGTGGTCTCCTCACAGGGCTGGAAAAGGAAACGCACGCGCCCGGGCAGCTTTTCCTTCGACAGCAGCAGCGCTGCACCCAGCGCCATTGCCGTGTGGCTGTCATGCCCACAGGCATGCATGGCGCCTGCATTCTTTGAGACGTACTCGTATTCATTCTGTTCGAGGATGGGCAGGGCGTCCATATCGGCGCAGATGGCGATGACTTTTTCGCCTTCACCGATCTCTGCGACGACACCGGTCTTGCCGATCCCGCGCCGGACCCGGTATCCCATTTTCTCGAGTTCGTCCGCGACGATCTTCGATGTGCGGTGAAGCTCAAAGCCGATTTCGGGGTGCATGTGGAAATCGCGCCGCCATTCGATCAGCTCCTCTGAAATTGCATGTGCCTGTTTGAGCATAATGTTCTCCTGTGTTAGTAAGCAGGTATACGGGTAAACAGGTAGACAGGTTCCTGTGTATCTGCGTACATATCTACTTGTTTACCTTCTTCTCAAATTCTGTTGCGGCTGCCGCCATAATTCGGTCCAGCTCCTGTTCCTGGCGGGGTTCCAGCGGCGGGACAGTGTGCTCGCGCAGAATTCTTTCGGCCTCCTCGACAGCATAGTCCGCCATCTGTTTGCGCTCGAGCTTTTCGTCCCAGGTATCCCAGGAATTCCGCTCGGCACTTTTAATGAGTGCCAGTTCCCCCGCCCGGAGATGTTTCATCGTGTGCTTCTGACCCAGGAAATTCCGGGTGCCGTTCATCACATTGCCGATGATATCCACGGCCAGATGTTCCTCGTCTGCCGAGAGACCGGTGCGTAAACGAAGTACGCTGCTGGCAAGCTCGTTATCCAGGACCATTTGTGCGAAGGAGCCCATCACACCGGCTTCCATTTCGCCAATACCGGAAAGCTCGTCGGCCCCGGCGAGGGCC
>DATAKV010000609.1:0-5160 GCA_036261375.1 Anaerolineales bacterium | reverse complement strand
CAGGCATTCGAACATCATGTGGACCTGGCTGACCTCCCGGCGATTCGAGAAACATACGATCCCCTGGGCCTTCGCGCTGATCGCCATCCTGGCCTACGGACTCTTGACGCCCTGGATGGGGTTTTACTGGGATGACTGGGTCTTCGTCTGGCTGCTCAATTACAACGGGCCCGTGGAGCTGGCTCGCTCGTTCCTGCCCTATGATCCCCTGGTCAGTCCCTTCTTTCTTCTTTCTTCCAGCATCATAGGTCAAAGTGCCTTTGGCTGGCAGGTGTTCGGGCTGGTCGTCCGAATCCTCGTGAGCTTGGCCGCCTACTGGACGTTCGGCCAGATTTGGCCGGGACAGTCACGCAAGGTCATTTGGGCGGCGCTGCTGTTCCTGGTGTATCCAGGATATGGACAGCAATGGGTGGCGTTCACACACGCCAACCAGGAATGGATCTCCTTTGGATTTTTCATCCTATCGCTGGGGTTGACGGCCCGATCGCTCCGGGAAGGTGTGCCTGGAAAATGGAGAGTCCTGGCGCTGCTCAGCCAGTTCATAGGGCTGGCTACCACGGAATACTTCCTGGGCATGGAGTTTCTGCGGCCGTTCATTATCTGGTTCGTGCTGGATCATCTCCCTTTCCAGGGAAGATTGTCTAACACGCTCAGGCACTGGAGAGCAAGTTACGTGCCTGTGTGGCTCCTCGCAGCGATCGGCCAGTATCTTTATCACAACTCAGAATTCTATGGGGGGCATAGTTTCGGCGAAGGATTAAGCACAAATCTCCTCATTTCTTACGTAAAAGATCTTGTTCCCACACTGCGCGTCGCCGCCTTCGATGCCTGGGTGCGGACCATCGATCTGGTCACCACTTCGCTTTCGTCCCTGACCGACTGGCTGACATTGGGCATCATCCTCGTCGCGTTTGCCGGGTTGATATTTTATTTCCGTTCGCTGCGCGTCGTGGATGGACCAGCCAGCCCGTCCGACTCCTGGGCGAAGCAGGCCATCGTCCTTGGACTCGTGGGCATCCTGGGCGGGCGGATCCCCTCCCTGATCGCCGGGATGCCGCTCGAGCTGCGCTTCGACTGGGACCGGCTGCTGATCTCGGTGATGTTCGGGGCCAGTCTATTGGCGGCAGGGCTGATCGACTTTCTGTTTAAAGAAAGCCGCCGTAAAGAGGTCTTTCTGGGTCTTGTGATCGCCCTGTCCATTGGGATGCAGTTCAGCCTGGCCAACACGTTCCGCAGGGACTGGCAGAACCAGAAAAGCTTCTTCTGGCAGCTGGCCTGGCGGGCGCCGTCCCTGAAGCCGGGCACAGCACTGGTGACCCATGAGCTGCCATTGCAGTATGTGGCCGACCTCCAGCTTTCCGCCCCTCTCAACCTGCTGTACGCACCGGATGCATCCCAGTTAAGCTATGTCCTGCTCTACACCCGCAGCCGTCTCGGTGGGACGCTGCTCCCCCGCCTGGCCCCCGGCCTGCCCATGCAGGGCGAATACCGCACCGTTACATTTGAGAGTACAACATCCGACATGGTCATCATCTACCAGCCGGGTGATGGCTGTCTGCAGCTGATCGACCCGCGTTATGCCTCGCCGGAGGCCTACCCCGGCCTGCCCCAGAACCTGGCAGACAAATTTGATATGTCCAATATCAGCCAGGTGGAGCAGAATGGTGATAACATGGCGGAACCTGCACCTTATTTCGGAGCCGAACCCGACCGGAACTGGTGCTATTATTTCGAAAAAGCCGAACTGGCCCGCCAGTTCGGTGACTGGGACGAGGTGATCGTGAATTATGAAACTGCCAGCTCGGCAGGCTTCACAGCCCTGCAGCCTGTCGAAAACCTTGTCTTTATCGAGGCCTTTGCCCGCCTGGGAAACGTCGAGAGAGCCGGCCGCCTGACCGAGGCAGTCCTGGCGCAGGACCGCAGCCTGTGCAGGGCAGTCCTGGCCACCTGGGAACGGGCGCTGGCGGCCTCGCCGGAAATCCAGCCGGATGCCCTGAAACCTATTGAAGCGCTGCGCGTCATGCCAGAGTGCAAATGACACCTTCTCCTTCCATGTTCGATCTTTCCAGTGCACGTTTTGCCTTTTTAGACCTTGAAACCACGGGCTTGTCGCCCTGGTTCGGGGACCGCGTCTGTGAGGTGGGCATTGTCCTGACCGAGGGCCGGCGCATCAAGCAGCAGTACCAGACGCTCGTGAACCCCGAGCGTCCACTGTCGATCGGGGCCGCCAGCACCAACGGGCTTACCGATAAGCAGCTGGCCCGCGAACCCCTGTTTGCGGAGATCGCCGATGAAGTGACCGAATGGCTGCGGGGGACGGTGGTCGTCTGTCACAATGCCCAGTTCGATATCCAGTTCCTGGACAGTGAGTTCCACCGTCTGAAGCGCGAGATCGTCATCCCCAACCTGATCGACACGCTCATGCTGGCTCGCCAGAACTACGACCTTCCGTCCTACAGCCTGCACTCCATCGCCGAGGCGTTCCACGTCCCGGTCACGACCGCCCACCGTGCCCTGGACGATGCCCATACCGCCCGCGGCATCTTCTTTGGCATGATGGACGGCTTGAAGGAATTCAACAAACCGCTCGATGAATATATCGGGGTCTACAATTCACCGGTCTGGCCCAACGAAGGGATCCAGCTCCCAACCGAATTGGGGGAAGCCATTTACAGCAAGAAGAAGCTATTTATCCGCTATGTGGATAATAAAGGCGAGGAGACCCAGCGCTGGGTCACGCCCAAACAGGTAATGGGCCTGTCGGATTACGTGTATCTGCAGGCCCACTGTCACCTGCGCGATGCGGAGCGAAACTTCCGCCTGGACCGGATCATCGAAGTCAGGGTGGAGATTGAATCTAAATCTCTTTGAATTCAGCGAAGAGGATTTGCAGGTCAATCGCAGCGGCCGGGTAAGCGCGGCTCAAAAGAAATGGCTGGCCGGCATGGGACAGGGCGTCCGCCGGATGTCACAGTTCAACGCCCGGATCGGCCTGGGCTTTCTTCTATTCGGCTCCTGCCTGATCTTTGCGCTGTGGATGAGCAATGAGGATTCCCGGCGTGCATTCTTTGCGAACCCTATTAATCTTTTTGTCCTGCCTGTCGCGGCATTGATTGTGATTGGAATCCTGGGCCTCAGCATTTTCTTCGCCGGACGATTGGCAAACCGGCTATTCTCACCAAAACTCCAGGCGGCTGAAGGCAGGGTCCGTGTGGAGGAGGCAAGCACGGAGAACGCAGGGGGCACTTATTATCAGATCTATGTAGGGAGAAAGAAATTTACCTTTGCAGAGAATGTAAATGGCATTTTTCAGGAAGGTGTCAAATACCGGGTGTATTATGTCAAGGAGGGAATCATGGAATTTGTGTTGTCGTATGAAACACCATAGAGACGTTGTATACAACGTCTCTACGGTAAAATTCATGTGATATGAAAGAATTCATTTATTCACGTAATGCTGTCTACGAAACGTTACGCGCCCAGCGCAGGGATGTGTTCCGCATCCAGGTATCAGAGGGCGCGCAGGAGAAGGGACGACTCAAGGAGATCCTGGATCTTGCCAAACAGCGCCGCATCCCGGTCGAGCGCGTCCAGCGCGGCCGGCTGGACAAGGTGCACCAAAACCACCAGGGTGTAATAGCAGAAGTGGGAGACTATCCCTATAGCGACCTGATCGAGATCCTGGAAGAGGCCCGTGCCCGGAATGAACAGCCTTATGTTCTTCTCCTTGATTCGTTGAATGACCCGCAAAACTTTGGTACGCTCCTGCGCACGGCAGAGGTAGTCGGTGTGCACGGTGTGGTGATCCCCCTGGCGCATACGGTGGAGGTTACCCCGGCGGTGGTCAATGCCTCGTCGGGGGCGAGTGAGCATCTGCGTGTGGCCCGGTCCAACCTGGCGCAGACGATCGATGCCCTCAAGGAGGAGAACATCTGGGTGGTGGGGCTCGACCAGAACGGCGAAACGGTCGGCGAGAAGACCCGCCGCCATTTGACGGGAGCCCTCGGCCTGGTCGTCGGGAGTGAGGGTGAGGGCATTCGCCAGCTCACGCGCTCCAAATGTGACATCATCCTGCAGCTGCCCATGCGCGGCCAGATCGAATCCCTTAATGCGGCGGTGGCAGGATCGGTGGCCTTATATCTGGCGTATTTAACAAGAATTTCGTAGAAAAGGGCAGCCGTCCTTTTCTACAGGAGATTTCAATGGTTCAAGCAGCTTATCATTTCCCGCGTGGTTTTCTCTGGGGGACGGCCACCGCCGCGCACCAGGTGGAGGGGAACAACACAAACAATCAATGGTGGAAGTGGGAACAGGCGGGTCATACCGACGGTACGTCCGGTCTCGCCGCCGACTGGTGGGGCGGCCGCTGGAAGGACGACCTGGACCGGGCCGCAGAAGGCGGACAGAACGCCCACCGGTTCAGTGTGGAGTGGAGCCGCATCCAGCCGACGCCGGATACCTGGGACGAGGATGCCCTCGAGCGCTACCGCAACATGCTGCGCGGCATGCGCGACCGCGGGCTGACTCCGATGGTCACCCTGCATCACTTTACAGATCCACTCTGGCTGGCGGATGTGGGCGGCTGGGAAACCGAGTCGGTGGTTCCATTGTTCGAGCGCTTTGCACGTAAAGTGGTGGAGGCACTCAAGGAATACTGCACGTTATGGTGCACCATCAATGAGCCGAATGGGTATGCCCTGAATGGATATATTGGTCATGGTGTGGCATCCTTCCCTCCCGGAAAAAATAACCCAAAACTTGCCTTCCAGGTTTTGGCCAATATGCTGCGTGGACACGCGGCCGCCTATCACGCCATCCACGAAGTACAGCGAGAAGCCCGGGTCGGGTATGCCTGGTACTACCGCTCCTTTTTGCCCTACCGGTCCTGGTCGCCTCTAGACAGGATGTCTGCCAATATTGCTTTTAGCAGTTTAAATAATGGCTTCCCTTCCGGTGTGGCAGCAGGAGTCATGCGCACGCCCCTTGGGTCCATCAAAGTTCCGGAGGCCAAAGGCACACAGGATTATTTTGGGTTCAATTACTATACAAGAGATTATGTGTCTTTCGACCTTCGAAAACCCAGGACGTTGTTCGCTCACAACTTCTATGCTAGGGATGCGGAACTGAGCACCAATAAATTCATGGCCAACGAACCAGACG
>DATAKV010000599.1:0-2408 GCA_036261375.1 Anaerolineales bacterium | reverse complement strand
CTCGTGAGCCCCTGAGAAGCTCTGGAACTGCCTTGCCGCGAGCTCCATTGTAAAGAGAAGAGAGGGCAGGCGATCAGCCTGCCCTCTCTTTTCTTCCGTGCTTGCGTTGTATCCTACTTCTTGGCGTTAATCTCTGCCAGGACCTGAGTGATCATCTGCTCGGTCAGCCCGGCATCTCTCGCCTGCGGCATCGAAACCACGGACTTCAGCGTCATCCCTTTGGCAAACCCGATCATGGGATTCTTGGAAACGCCGGGAGCATAGCGCTCGATGATCTTGACCGCCTCGGGATCTTTCAACAACTCACCGACCTTTGTATCCAATGTGTATGCCATAGTTTCTCCTTGATTCATGAAATTCGAGGGAACCGACATATTCATTATACGGCAATGACTGGAGAAACGTGCAATCATTTGACCCAACCGCCGTGCAGGAATACCAAGGGGTTTGAGGGACTGCGGTAGTACATCCAAAGAACCGCTTCTTCCGTATAGTTCCATAGACTAGTCACATAGACAACAGGCCTGCGCAATATTCATCCAGAGTGAGAATAGGAGTGAATAGAATGAAGCGATCCTTTGTTTCCCGGTTTCCGGCGCTTGTCGCCTGCCTGCTTGTACTCGTGCTGATCCTGCCGGTCTCCCCCGCCGCTGCTGCACGCGACCGGCAGCCTCCCACCACACCTACCAACCTGCACGTGACCGGCATGACGCCATACAGCGTCTCGCTGGCATGGAACCCCTCCACCGATAACTCGGGCAGTGTCACCTATACGATCTGCTGCGCTAACGTGAGCAGTGAGACCTTCCCCGGGCCGGCGTCCACCCGCGTTTACACCGCGGGGCTCGAGCCCGGGCGCACCTTCACCTTTCGTATGTTCGCCCGGGACCCGTCTGGCAACGTATCGAAATACAGCAACTTTGTCACATTCACATTGCCACCCGATACCACAGTGCCGGAGAAGCCCACCGTCACAGTGACCGACGTGGGCGCCACACACATCTCGCTGGCGTGGTCCTCCGTGGACGACAGTCCGAAGCTGTGGTTCACAGTCCTGATGAACGGCAGCCCAGTCCGGCAGGGCGTGCGCGACACCTCCGGCACGTTCGGTCCGCTGGAGCCCGAGACGAGCTACACCTTCACCGTCCAGGCGATGGACTTCGGCGGGAACCGGTCGCCGGTGAGCGACCCGCTAACCGTGACCACCGAAGCCAGGGACACGAGCGACACCGTCCCACCGACTACGCCCGGCAACTTCAGGGATAACGGGATGTCCTTCCAGGACGGCGAGACCTGGCTGTTCTGGGATGCATCCACCGATAACGTCGACCCGCCGTCCATCATCCGCTACGACGTGTACGTGAACGGGGTCTTCGATCACAGCCTGCTCGGGTACACCCAGACGGTGGTCTACGGCAATGCAGAATCGGAGAACACCTTCCTGGTAATCGCCGTGGATTCGGCGGGCAACGAATCGGCGCCGGCAACTCTTACCACCTGTGCGGTGGTCTTTTGTTGATCGGAGGAGATCTTTTATTCGAGCCGCCGCACAGATTCTCAGCGTAGGGGGAACACAGGGGCTGGTCCGTTGGACCAGCCCTTTATTCCTTTCACATGCCCTCGCGCTGAGCGGAGCGAGTGCAAGCAAGGCGTAGTCGAAGTGCCCCGGAACCGGGAATGTGCCTGGATCGATCGTAGCAGCGACTTCCGTTGTGAATTTTGCACCAACAAAAGCCACTGCATTCCATCAAGGTCTTGCATAGCGACTCAGTTTCCAGTATCCTATTCCTATCAGCCAGACCAGAGGAAACTCAGATGCTCAAAAAACTTACCCCCAACCTGATGGTGGAAGACGTTGCCCGGACGCTTGCGTTTTACCGCGAGGTGCTGGGCTTTCAGGTCCTCACCACCCTGCCTGAGCAGGAACCCTTCGACTTTGCGATCGTCCAGCGGGATGGCGTGGAGCTGATGTTCCAGTCCCGCGCCAGCCTATCAGACAATGTGCCCGCCCTCAGCGGCGTTCCCATTGGCGCTTCGCAAACCTTCTACATCGAAGTGGAAGGCGTTCGCGACCTGTACCAGGCACTGCACGACAAGGTCGAGATCGTCGTGGACTTCCATTCCACCTTCTACGGCACGCAGGAGTTTTATTTCCGCGATATCAATGGGTATATTCTCTCGTTCTCAGAGTCTACCTCGTAGGGCAGGCTGGCAGCCTGCCATGCAGTTGGGTGAGAAGTACTTCACTAGAAGCAGCGCAACTGACTGGATACACGCAGATTTTCAGCCATTGTCGGTCAGGAATAGGGGAAACGTATGGTCGGCGTCAAGCAGGGTTGGGCATCGTATGCTAAAGTTAGCGCTGTAAGGTGATTTCTCTTCTCCTCCTTGTGTGAGAACCGCGGTCG
>DATAKV010000592.1:0-8462 GCA_036261375.1 Anaerolineales bacterium | reverse complement strand
TGCCTATTCGGAGGCTGAAAAGATATCCATCGAAGAATCGGCCCGCATCCTGCGCTACCGGTTCCTGATGGAGCAGGCCCGCCACTTCCGGGCCCAGGCGGTGGCCGTGGGCCACACGGCCGATGACCAGGTCGAGACCGTGCTCATGCATTTCATCCGCGGCGCCGGGCTGGCAGGATTAAAGGGGATGAACTACCGGACCGTGATCCAGATGTTTGACCCGGAGATCCCCATTGTCCGCCCGCTGCTGGATACCTGGCGGGAGGAGACGGTGGTCTACTGCGCCACACACGGGTTCCGCCCGCGGCATGATCCCAGCAATGCCTCCCTGGATTTCTTCCGCAACCGCCTGCGCCACCTGTTGATCCCCACGCTTGAATCTTATAACCCGCGCTTCCGTGAAGTCTTATGGCGAACCTCCCGCTCGCTGGCCTCCGATTACGAGATCCTCTCCGACCTGCTGGATGGACTGTGGAAGGACTGTGTGGTCGAGGAGCATGAGGGCCACGTTGCCTTCGATGCCAGGGGCTTGAAGGAGAAACCGGTCGGACTGCAGCGGAACCTGGTCCGCCGGGCGATGGAGCGCCTCCAACCGGATGAGGCGGATATCAGCTTTTCGACTCTCGAGCGGGCGGCACACTTTATCAGCGACCCGCAGGAACGGCCCCGCCTGGACCTGCCAAACGACCTGCACCTGCTGCGCGAGGGACCCCTGATCTACGTGGTGGCAGGCGATGCCACCCTGCCGATCGAGCGCTGGCCCCAGATGCCCGACGATCGCTCCAGCATTACCCTGCCTGTACCCGGCACGATTTCTCTTTCCGGAGGTTGGAAGCTCACCTGCGAGCGCTGGAATATCGCTTCCCTGGCGATGGAACAGGCAAAGTCGAACGAGGATCCCTTCCAGGCCTGGCTGGATGCAAAGGGGATCGCCGATACACTCGAGTTAAGGGGGCGGCAGGAGGGCGACCGCTTCGAACCACTGGGCATGAGCGGTCAGGAGGTGAAGATCTCGGATTTCTTCATCAATGTCAAGCTGCCCCAGCGCGCCCGTGAGCGCTGGCCGCTATTGTGCATGGGAGAGAAGGTGATCTGGGTCCCGGGCTACCGGCCGGCGCACTCCTTCCGGTTGACGAATTCCACCCGGCAGGTCTTGTATTTTTCGATGACGAGAAGTTAATAACTCACCTTACGCAGAATATCTTGAAGAGGCCCGTAGTGTAAGTTGCTTTGATTGCGTAACATCAGTTAAGAAATGACGGTCACCTCGAAGGTGACCGTCGCTTCTTGTTATTCCCTGCTCCCCGCCAGCTGCTTCAGCTTAATGAACAACTCCCGCCACTGAATCTTCGAGACGCCCAGTTTCTGGCGGATCTTGTCGGGTTCCTCGCCGGCGCGGAAATCGTTCAGCGCAAACGTCCAGCGGCACATGTCGAATGAGAGATGCTTGGTCAGGCCGGCTTCATTGCCGACATCTTCGAGCAGGTACTCCAGCCGGCGCGGCGACCAGGGGAAAAGCTTCTCGGTCGGTGCATACTGGGCCAAGTATTCGTGATAAGCAGGGACCCAGTCCTCGGCCAGGGGCAGCTTGCGCTCCTTGTAGCGGTTGGCCGGGCTGGCATATTTGATAAAGACCTGCGGTCCGTTGGGGGCATCCAGCTCGATGTGCTCGAGATTGATCCCCAGCGTCTCGCTTTTTTTTATGCCGGTCGTCAACAAAAGATAAACCAGCGCGTAGGGACGCGCGTCCGGCTTGTGTCCGCGGCGGTGGCGGTCCGCGGCCAGCAGGACCGCGTCATATTCTTCGGGGGTAAGCACCGTGGGCAGGGGACTGATCGCCGAGCGCTGAGCGACCTTCTCGGCCGGGTCCACTGTGAGGACGCCGTACTGGTGCAGCCAGCGGAAGAGGGATTTGGTGGCGGTGATGCGCCGGGCAAGCGTCTTGGGACTGCAGGGCACATCCCGTTCCTTCTCCATCCACTCAAAGTAACGGTTGAGGTCGGCGGTGCCGATCTTGCCAACCGCCACATCTTCAGGAAGAAAGGTGGTCAGCAGGCGCACATCGGAAAGGAAGGCTTTGATCGTATTGGGCGAGCGGCCCTTGTCCGCCAGGTAGGCCTGCCAGGAGTTGATCGCGGAGGCAAGCGGCGTCTGGGCGGTTAAATGCGAGGTGAGTTTTGTCTCAGGCATGACATCTCCTGTTCTTTCGTATAGTTTAGCGAAAAAAGGGGGGGATGTCAACTGGTAAAAGGGTATTTTGCCGGCAGGGGAATTACTGGCAGGTTTGTATCATGTATAGGGGAATTCTGTCGCCTACTCGTTTGCTTTGCGAAACCGGTCGATGCGCGCCTCTACATCAGCGACAATCCTTCGAACTTCCCCCATATCTGTTTCGTTCAGGTGATTACTTAATTCTAAAAAGAGTGGTTCCAGTTCCGGCTTGAAAGAGTATATAAGGCTGGCGATATCGTTTTCATAGTTCCCTACTCGCTCGAAACTCCCCTGCCGATAAAGTGATGGAAGTGAGAACAATTTTAAAAGGATCAGGCCTTCCACCGTAGCACAGCGAATCGAACGGTCATTGAACTCTCTGGAAATTGTATATCTTTTTTCCACTTTAGCGAACAAAGGATGTTGTGTCAGTAGAATATCGATCTGCAGCTCGCCAAACTTTCCTCGCGAAAAGTACATATCCTGACTCTCTATTTGTATTTCAGGCAGCTTGGAGAGCGACGGTAAAGTCATAATGAGGTCAATATCCTGTGTGTTGCGCCCTTCTACGTACGTGAGCATGGCTATCCCACCAACGAGGACATACTCCACATTACGAGTCTCAAGCAATTTAAATAGCTGCTCAACCTGAGCTAGAAGGGAATCTGCGTTCATGTGAACCTCAGGGGGATGTTTGAAGTTGAAGGCGACAGCATTTCTTAAAATGCTGCCAATCTGTTGGGTTGTGTGAATGGTCATTCTTGTTTGGTTAAGTATACTCCACTCACTGTCCCATATTTTCAGGCTTGAAGCACGGCTGGTAATCGTAGCCCAGGATCAGAAGATAATGCGCCTTGCTGGCGGGGTCCGGTGAGGAGATGAGACTGCCAGGCTGCAGGCCCATCACGTTCAGGATGGGATCGCTGGCTGAGCGGTCCTGGGCGGCGGTCTTGTCGATCAGCACAGAATAGGCATAGTCCTGCCGGTCGGAGGGGATGATGTTGGTCTCATACCCGGCGTAGCTTAGCCGCGTCGCCGCCAGCGCGTCATAGCCCTCGACGGATGTCCCGTTCATGACATCGATAATCACTGCCTGCTTTTCAACCGGTATTTTCGCCGGGGAGAGCGCTTCAGAAAGCATGCCCTGCAAGGCGTTTTCATTCGGAAGCAGCACGTAGGCACCGCCTTCGGTAATCCACGAGCTGACGTAGGGAGGGCGGATGTAGTAACTGCGGATATCGGCAACGGACATACGCGGCGCATAGACGGAAAGCTGCAGGATATCTACGAGGCCCAGGTCGGTCTGGACTGTGTCTTTCAGGTTGTTATACAGTTCCGGGATGCGGGTCAGCGTCCCGGCCTGCAGGGCCTGGGAGAACAGGGCCCGCAGGACCTCCTGCTGGCGGCGGCCGCGGTCGAAGTCACTGGATTTCTGGCGGGAGCGCGCGTACCAGAGTGCCAGGTCGCCGTCCATGTGGATCAGGCCGGGACCGGCGGTATGCAGGTACCAGTTGTCTTCGTTCTGAGGATCATAACTTGGATCGATCAGCCTCCAGTCCGTGTATGCGCACGAGACGGGGATATCCACCCCGCCGAGTGTATCGATGATCTGGCGGAAGCCGTCGAACTCGACCATGGCGGTATGGTCGATGCGAATACCGAGGTTGTAGAGGATTGTTTCCTTGAGCAGGCCTGCGCCTCCGCCAGGATAGCCAACCGACTCTCCGTGCTGGTAGGCAGTGTTGATGCGCTGGTTCTCCCAGCCGGGGATGTAGACCCACAGGTCACGCGGGATCGAAATGAGCGAAGCCTGTCCTTCATTGGGACGCAGGATGGCGATCACCATTGTATCTGTACGGAAGGAGCCGCCGGGCCGGCGGTCGGAGCCGATCAACAGGAAGTTGACGGTCTCCTGTCCGTTATTGAGGACCTGGCTTCCCGATGCCTCAATAGTCGACAGCGGCGCGATCGTATTGACCAGCATATTCGGATCGATGGTAGGCGGCTCGGTCTGTGTGGCGGGGGCGGGAGTGGGCGTTTCGCTGGCAGGGTTCGCTGTCGGCTCGGGCTGGTAGGTACCCGTCGGTGTCCAGGGTATTGGCTGGAAGGGAGTCGCTGTTGGAGAGGCGTTCGGCGCGGCCGTAACCAGGACGAAAAGCGGAGGCTGCGCCTGAGCGGATGACCCGCATCCCGCAAGTACGATGCTCGCCAGAAGCATTACAAGGAGAAGGTTTCTCATGGGATTAAGGGTATTGCGGCACCGGGGTGACAGGGGTATTGGAGGGCGTTGCCGTCGTGAAGGTTGGGATGATCGTCACGCCGGGAACGGGCGTCCGGGTGGGGATGTTCGGCACCCAGAGCCGCTGGCCGGCGTAGATCGTGGTGGACGATCCCATGCAGTTGGCCCGCTGGAGCTGGGGATACGTGATTCCGTAGGAGAGTGCAATCCGGTACAGGTTGTCGCCCGGCTGGACCACGTGCCTTTTGACGTAGCCTGCCGGCGGACCGCAGGGGATGACCGTCACCGTTGGGACGAGGGGGACATACAGGGTGAAGCCGGCGGGAACATCAAAGGAGGACAGGCAGTTCGCCGAACCGAGATTTTCGGCCGTCGTCTTATAGCGCTGGGCGAGGGAATAGATCGTATCGCTGGCCGTAGTCAGGATGCGCTGCCAGCCGGAGGGTGGGTTACACGAGGCCTGCACGAACAGGGTATTGGTGGCAAACGCCGTATCGGTGGCAAATACAAAGGGCGTGGTTGTGATCAGGGGCGTTGGGGATTCGAGGATCAAAGGTGACGCCGTAAAGGTGGCCGTCGGAAATTCCAGCGAGAGGGTTGGCGGGATCGGAGTGGGGGTTGCCTGAGCAGGCAGGGTCTCTGCCAGGGCGAGGGAAATTCCACCAATCACCAGAAGTACCGATATCAGAGCGACGATCATACCGCCGCCCAACTGTCGCAGGGATTGCATTAATTCTCCATCATCTTGCGGGCGATGGGCAGGAGCACACTAAAGGTTGAGCCAACGCCCATCTGGCTCTCCACCCAGATGCGCCCCTTCTGCGCCTCTGTGAGGGTCTTGGCGATCGAAAGGCCAACGCCGGTATCGCCCACGCCCTGGATCAGGACGTTGTCGGCGCGGTACAGGCGGGTGAACACGCGGTTGAGGTCCTCGGCCGGGATGCCGCCGCCCGTGTCGCTGACCTGGATGAGGACATATTCCTTGCCGTCCTCGTTCTGGGTCTGGACCTTCAGATGCACGGTCCCTTCCATCGGGGAGGCGGACCCCGCATTCTGCAGCAAATGGATCAGGATTTGCTGGAGCGCTTCCCGGTCGGCATAGATCGAAGCTACATTTTTCGGCAGGTCGAGGTGCATCGAGATGTTCTTCTCGCGCACCTGGCTGCTCGTATAGGACATGGCGTTGTCGATGATCACGTTCAAGTCCACGGGTTCGGGCTTGAGCTCATTCAGCCCCGTCTCCAGGGTGGTGACCTGGATCAGATCATCGATCAGGTTACCGATGCGCTCAGTGGAGGCCTTGATCCGCTCCACGAACTTGCGCTGCAGCGCGCCCAGGATGCCCACCGATTCGCCCAGCAGCAGATCGGTGTAGCCAACAATGGACGACATCGGCTGGCGCAGCTCCTGCGAGATGGAGGCCACGACCTCCGCCTGCTCGGTCGACTGGGCGGACACCGCACCCTTCTCGGCTTCGATCAGGCGCATGTTCGCTTCGGCCAGCTGGTTCTGCAAACGAGCCATCTCCTCGAGAGTAAGACGCAGCTCACCCTCGACTTGTGCCGCGTTGACATTTGCCATCCCGGCACCCGCTTTGATCTCTTTCCCGGCCCGCAGCTCTTCATTTTCCTGCTTGAGCTTTTCAAGCGCCTTTTGAGTCTCCTCCTGGATGGTCCGCAGCGCGGCCAGGTTTTCGGCCTGGGCAAGCCCTTCCTGCGCATCCGCCCGGATGGCATCCATCTGTTTAAGCAATTCTTCGTTGCGCCGTTCGGCGTCCTTGATGCGCTCCTGAGCCACGTCCAGGGCCTGGCGAGTCTGCTCGCCTTTTTGCTCGAGTGTGGTCATCCGCTGTCCGCGCTGGATGATGGGCACGAGGGAGATGGCAATGTTCGACAGGAACGCCTGATCCTCCGCGCTCCACAGGCGGTTGGAATAGGGAGACAGCAAAAGCACGCCGCCCAGCGGGTCTTTTTCCGGTGTAATGATCGGCACGCTCATGATATGACCGGGATTGTTGAGGCCGAGCAGGTCGCTCAAGCCCTTGATGTCGGCGGAGGTGCTGCTCGACGGCAAACGCAGCGGACGTCCGCGCTGCAGGGCGTTGGTCAGCATCGGGATGATGCTCTTGCTCAGGCTGCCGCCCTCCAGGTTCTCCTCCCGGATCAGGTCGTATCCGCTGGCGATCTGGAGCTGGTTGTTGTTGTCGGTTAAATAGATGAGAAAGCACAGGTCGGCGAGCATGGTCTGGGCGATGGCCCGGGTGATCGCCTTGCTGACCTTGTCTGCCTGCGATTCGCCAGCCAGTGCCAGGAGGGCGTGGAAGGTCTTCGGGTCCGTGCTGTAGCGGCGGCGTTCCCCCACGACCGGTACATCCTGCTGCCTGACGGACGTCAACCGGTTGGATGGACCCGGGAAGCGCTGCGGCAGGGTCATCAGGATGGGGAAGGCTGCGATGTGCATGAGCCGGACCGCACCCGGAAAATCGCCGTCCACGCGGCCATAGAGCAGGTGAAGCAGGTGCCCGCCGAAGATCAACAGCAGAACAGCCACGCCATTGCCCCAGCCATTCGGGCGGCGGATCAGGAGGGTAAGCAGCCCAAGGACGGACAGCACCAGGCTGGCCATCTGCCAGTAGCTGTCGTAGGTGGTTAGATTGTAGGACTGGAAGACAGGCTCGGCAGCATAGGCAGCCAGGCTCAGTCCGAGACCGGCCGCCACCAGCAGGGAGAGCAGCCAGTTGGCCGCGTCCCCCGACCGGCTGGGTTCGGGGAAGGCCCATAACCAGATCATCCATACGATGGAGAAGAGGGAGATCGCCCGGTCCAAAGGGGGCAGGAAGAGCGGAAGGTTAATCAACCCCTGGGTACCCAGCGCGCTGACGACGAACAGGGCGATCTGGGCCGCGAGCAGCATCCCAAGGCCGAACATCGTCCGGCGTGCCTGCGGAAATTCACTTGAACGCCAGTGCATATAGGCCGACTGGAATGCGCTCCCGATCGAAAAGACCAGGATCAGGTGGTAGATGAGGCTTCCTTCCGGCGTTGTCAGGAAGGAAAAAATTTGTCCAAGTGATGCGCCCATGACGGGATGATTATATTCCAGATGACTAAATCTGTCGTGAAAATCCACGCTGGGGAAGTTACAGGACCATACTTTATTCCAACTTATAATAGGGCGCATGCAAAGCAGTCCGGCACGCGTCGCAGCGGTCCTTCTTATTCTTCTGGCAGCCATTTTTGTACCGCTGGTGGCGTCCGGGTACGCAGAGCTGGAGAAGGCCTCCATGGCCGGGAGCTACCTCGACGCGGCCTCCCATTACCAGGCGGCGGCCCAACGACTCCCCTGGCGGGCGGACCTGTATGAGCTTTCAGGCCATGCCTATTATCATGCCGAGCAGTATTCCCAGGCGGATGAAGTGTATCGCAAGGCCTTCCGGCGCAACGCCTTATCTCCGGAGGGCTGGGTGGCGTGGGGGGACGTGCTGTATCTGAACAACGATCCCGGCCGGGCCGCACAGATCTGGGAACAGGGCCTCGAGCAGGAACAAGTCTCTGAGCAGCTCTATTCGCGCCTCTCCCAGGTCTACAAGGAAAATAAGGATTATGCGAACGCTGCGCTTTACCTGCAGAAGTATGTAGCCCTTCACGAGCAGGATGCCTCGGCGCGTTACCGGCTGGGCCTGCTTCTGGCCCTGACCGATCCGGGTGCGGCCCTGTCGGAACTGATCGCCGCTTCCGAGCTGGACCCGCAGCTGGATCCCGCAGTGGAGACGCTTCGTTCGGCCCTGAACCTGGCCGCGCTGGAAGATTCTGTTGCTGACCGGCTCGTGCTGACAGGCCGCGGACTGGGACTCGTACAGGAATGGGAGCTGGCGCACGCCGCTTTTGAATCCGCCGTCGAAGCGGACGAGGAGAATGCCGAAGCGTGGGCCTGGCTGGGCGAATCGAACTATCATTCCGGACTGGAGGGACGGGCTGAGCTCGATCGGGCCCTGGAGCTGAACCCAAATTCT
>DATAKV010000583.1:0-4818 GCA_036261375.1 Anaerolineales bacterium | reverse complement strand
CTCTTCCAGGCGGTCGAGATGCGCAATTACGAGGACGACACCCCCGAGAAACTGAACTGGATGGTGGAGAATCTCACCCAGGCCGATTACATCATCCTCTCCAGCAACCGCCTGTACGACTCGATCCCGCGCCTGCCCATGCGCTACCCGCTGACCACGCGCTACTACCAGCTCCTGCTCAATGAAAAACTGGGCTTCGCGCGCGTCAGGGAATTTACCTCCTATCCCACCATCCTGGGAATGCAGATCAACGACCAGAACGCCGAGGAATCGTTCAGCGTCTATGACCACCCACGCGTGCAGATCTTCAAAAAGACGGCTGCCTTCAACCCGGAAGAGGTTCGCAGGCTGTTGGGTGAAGGGATTCCCTGGGACTCGGTCCTGCACCTGACGCCTCTCCAGGCCAGTAACGCACCAGGCATATTGATGCTGGATAATCAGGAACAAGCCCTTTATGAAGAAGCAGCGCCGCGCTCAAGCGCCGGGGTAAACGAGAACAGTTGGGGCAGCCGTAACCCGGTCCTGGCCTGGTTCCTGCTCGTGGAGCTGGTCGGGCTGCTGGCCCTGCCGGTTACCCTGACAGCCTTCCATCGCTTGAAGGACCGTGGCTACATCCTCAGCAAAACCCTGGGGCTTCTAGTTATCGCCTGGGGCAGCTGGTGGCTGGCCAGCCTGCGGATCGTACCGTTCACCTGGTGGGTGATCCTGCTGGTCGGTCTGCTCTTCGTATTCGCCTCCCTGCTGCTCCTGTCGCGCCCGCGCTGGGAGGAGCTGAAGACCTTCTTCCAGGCGAACTGGAAACTGCTTGCGCTGGAAGAAGTTGTCTTCTGGCTGTTCTTTGGCCTGCTGTTGTACATCCGCTTTCGCAACCCCGATCTCTGGCACCCGGGCATGGGCGGCGAAAAGCCCATGGACCTGGCCTATCTGACTGCCATCACCCGCACACCCTATTTTCCCTCCTATGACCCCTGGTTTACGGGCGGCTACATCAACTATTACTATTTCGGCTTTGTGCTGATCGCGACCCTGATCCATCTGACCGGGATCGTTCCATTCATCGCCTACAACCTGGCCGTGCCGACCCTTTTCGCTATGACGGCCGCGGGGGCCTTTACGGTCGCATTGAATTTCACAGCCGTACGGCACTTCAATTTCAAACGTCTGGTCCTGGCCGGGTTAAGCGGGGCGCTCTTTGTCGCCGTGATCGGCAACCTCGGGCAGGTGAAGCTGATCGTCAACGGTCTGCGCGAGATGAGTGAGTTCCAGCCGGGAGGGGAAGTCTCAGCGCTGGTGAAATTCACCCAGCTCACCGATGGACTGAACCGCTGGCTGACCGAGCGGGATCTACCCACTATCCGCACCGAGTGGTGGTACTGGAACTCAACCCGCATCATCCCACCCGCCGAGGGCGAGGCAGGCCCGATCAACGAGCTGCCTTTCTTCACGTTCCTCTTCGGCGACCTGCATGCCCACATGATGGCCCTGCCGCTGACGATCCTTGTACTGGCGCTGGCTTTGAATATCATCCTCGACAGGCGCCGTGACCTGGAGCAGTGGTGGCGGGATCCGGTCGAGATCCTGACGCTGGCCCTGCTGGCGCTCGCAACGGGCGCGCTGTGGCCGGTCAACACCTGGGATTTCCCGACCTATACGGTGCTTGTTGGCGCGGCGCTGCTAATCCGCGCTTCTACCCGGCAGGGACGGCTCGACTCCGATGTGCTCTGGACGGCAGGCCTGCAGTTCATCCTGATCGTCCTGGCCGGCCGGCTGTTCTTCCAGCCGTTCCACAGCCACTACGCCGGCAGTAATTTTGGCATCGAGTTGTGGAAGGGGTCCCAGACCCCGCTGTGGGCGTATTTGCTGATCCACGGCTTCTTCCTGTTCATGATCGTCTCGTACCTGTTCGACGAGCTTCTGCATGGACACGGACACAACGCCCTTGTTCGCACGATCAGGCTCGATCTCAAGTTCTGGCGACGTGAGGCCAGGCTGGAGCGCCTGGTCCACTCACTCACGTATCCCCGGCCCACTTATGAGATGGCTGCCGATGCCGGCAAACTGCTTCTGGGCATCGTCATCCTGATCGCGTTGGTCAAGCCGGTGATAGGCCTGGCCCTGTTCCTGACCCTGTGGAGTGCACTGCTTTTGTTCAGCCGGCCAACCCATCCGGCGCGGCAGTTGGCGCTGTCGATGATCGGCCTCGGGTTGATCCTGACCGCCGTGGTCGAAGTACTGGTCATCAAAGGCGACATCAGCCGGATGAACACGGTCTTCAAGTTCTATCTGCAGGTCTGGGTGTTATGGGCCATCGCGTCAGCCGTTGCGTTTTCTCAGGTCAGCGCACGTTTCCAGAGGAAACAACCTGTCAAACGGATCATTGTCCCGGAACCGGAAGAGGGATCCGCCTGGACTCCGCGCGTCGCTGCAGCGTATGAGATGAACCGCCGGTCGAATAAAGGTTTGGGTTCTCGTGTCTGGTGGACGGCATTCAGCCTGCTGCTGGCTGCCTGCTTCCTGTATCCCCTGACTGCCGCGCCGGTCCGGATGCGGGACCGCTTTCCCGACAGCTTCTCCAGCACCCTGAACGGCACCGCCTATATGCGGACGTCCACTTATTTCGACGATGGCCGCTCTGTGACGCTGGAGTTTGACAGGCAGGCTACGGAATGGTTACGGCAGAATGTGCGCGGCATCCCGACCGTCCTGGAAGCCAGCACACCGCTCTATCGCTGGGGCTCGCGTGTCTCGATCTATACCGGGCTGCCGTCCGTGATCGGCTGGGACTGGCACCAGAAGCAGCAGCGCTCCATCCTGCCCGGGCAGGTGATCGAGAGACGCATCCAGGATGTGAACGCCATGTTCACCACAACCGACAAGGAATACCTGCAGCGACTGCTGGGCCAATACGATGTCGACTATATTTACGTGGGTCCCCTCGAGCGCCTGTATTACGCCGGGGATGGGATCAACAAGTTCGACCAGCCCAGCGTGCTGTGGACTCCTATTTATGAAAACGAGCAGGTGAAAATACTTAAAGTGAACCAGTAACAGGTAAATATGTCTGGCCGTCAAAGAAGCACGTTTCGCACGGAACGTGCTTCTTTATCATTTCCAAAGGAAATCAGAACGGGTTATACTTCCCGTATGGCACGGCAGCAGATCGGTCTGTTTGGCGGGACGTTCGATCCTCCCCATCTGGGGCACCTGATCCTGGCCTCCGAGGCCCAGTGGCAGCTGGGGCTCGACCGTTTGTTGTGGGTACTGACCCCTGATCCTCCGCACAAACAGGACCAGTCCATTACATCCGTCGAACACCGCCTGGCCATGGTCCATCTTGCCATTGCCGATAACCCATCCTTCGAGCTCTCGCGCATCGAGCTGGACCGGCCGGGTCCGCATTACACCCTGGATACCCTGGAGGCCGTCTCCGAGCAATATCCGGATGCCGACATCACGCCGATCATCGGCGGCGACTCCCTGCGCGATCTGCCCACCTGGCACAAGCCGAAGGAACTGCTGTATGCCAGCCACTGGGTGGGGGTCATGCGCCGTCCGGGCGAGCAGCCGAACCTGGAAAATCTGGAGCGGGAACTACCCGGGATCAGCTCCAAGATCCACTATGTGGATGCGCCGCTTCTTGAGATCGCCTCGCGCGAGATCCGCAGCCGCATCGCCAATGGACAACCCTTTCGCTATTATGTCCCGCTTCCCGTGTGTGACTATATCGAGCGGCACCATCTCTATCAACAATCTGAAATCATCAATCGAAAATCGTAAATCCAAAATCGAATATCCCTCATGTCTTTAATTTTTGACTCGCTCTTCTCCTCCGTGGCGTTCAGTCATTTCATCGTGGATGTGTTCAATGCCAGCCGCCCCGTCCTGCTCACTTATCTTGGGTTAACCGAAACACAGATCGCGCTGATCTCGACGATCTACATCTGGGCCTCAGCCCTGACCCAGCCCTTTTTCGGCTGGATGTCGGACCGGGTGGGACCGCGCTGGCTGGCAGCCGGCGGCGTTCTGTGGATGACGGTCTTCTACTCCGGTGCAGTCTTCATCCCCGGTGCAGGCGGGCTGTTCTGCCTGATCGTGGCCGCCCTCGGTTCGTCCGCCTTTCATCCGGTCGGCACAGTCCAGGCCACTTTGCAGGGGCGCGACCACATGGCCGGCCGGGAGACAACGGCCACTTCCCTGTTCTTCATGGCCGGGCAGCTCGGACATTTCATTGGTCCTGTGATCACCGGATTGATCCTGGCGCGGCTGGGTTTGCCCTGGCTGGTGATCCTGCCCATTGTCTCGATCCCGATCGGCCTGGCCGTGGCCTACCAGCTGCGGGCCAACCGTCCACATCCCCGGCCGGCGCAGGGAGATGGCAAAATCCGTTTGCAGGCCAGTGTAGGCTTTATTGTTCTACTGGCGATCGTGGCGACGCTGCAGTCCTGGTCGCAGGCGAATATGATCAACTTCGTGCCCAAATACCTGAAGGATCTGGGGTTAAGCGCCGTGACATATGGCAATATCGCGGGCCTGTTCATGGGCGGCTCGGCATTGGGAAATGTGATCGGTGGTCACTTTGGAGATCGATTCACGAAGCGCAAGGTGGCTGCGGCTGCACTGCTGTTGGCTGCCCTGCCCATCTACATCATGAGCCAGATCGGCTGGTCGCCCTGGCTGTATTTATTAATCCCGCTGGCGGGCGCATGTACCGGCGCAGTTCACAGCATCATGGTTGTCCTTGCCCAGCGAATGATCTCTGGCGGCATGGCGCTGGCGTCCGGCTTAATCCTGGGATTTATCTTCTCTTCGGGCGCGCTC
>DATAKV010000546.1:0-3833 GCA_036261375.1 Anaerolineales bacterium | reverse complement strand
TCATCGGAAAGCCGGGCGGCATGGTTGTCGCATCGGCGGGAATGATGGAATTGGCCTCCCGGATTTCTTCTTCGGTCGTGTTAAATCGCTTTGCCAGAGCAGGCAGGGTATCGCCGCTTTGAGCAATGTAGTCCACCAGCTCGCCCGGCGCGTAATTGGGCCGGCCGGAGGTGGGGGCGGGAACCGGGGTCGGCGGGATGGGCGTGATCATATTTCCGAGATCGGGGCTCGTGCTGACCGGTGCGCAGGAAGTCACAAGCGTGGCGATCAGACACCAGGTGATCAAACGCAGGTTGAAATACATCCCTCCGCTCATGGAATGTGATTGTGTCTTAAATTTGTTCTTCATTGGGTATTTCTTGTTACCGATGATAAATCGTTTCAGCGGTCATCTGGGAGCTTTTCCTTCCTTCCACGATGGCCGGATATGTTCGAGCTTATTCTCCGTCGTCTTCACGATAGATCACTGCACGCAGCTGGCCGTACAGGTCAGACGTGATGACCCGGTTATCCTTGACAAGCTTGCCTTCATAGGGTTTTTCACCGGCGACCGCGGTCCAGCCGCTGAGCACAAACGGCACGGGCCCATCGGCGATGATCCATTCACCGTTATATTTGCGGGCGATGTGAAGATGGGTTCCCGTCGACATACCCCCTTCGCAAGAGGCATGTCCAATGGCGTCCTTCATCTCGACCCATTGTCCTTTTGCGACCCGGTCCTTGTTGGCAACGTGCAGGTATAAAATGTTCCAGCCGGTCTGTTCCGATCCATCACCATCGAGGTCCACGACAACAAGACCATTGCCGGAGCGGACCACAAGGCCCGGCGCGGAGGCAAGGATCCAGGTGGGGGTGGAGCCGCAGCCGGTCTTATCGGTTGCCGGGGCAAAATCCAGGGCGGCCATGGGCCCATCATGCTCCCAGGCCGCGTGCGGGCCCCCGGTGAACGCCCACGGGGAGCGTACTTCAAAGGGCAGGATCATCTCCGGCTGGCTGAAAGCAGGCGGGAACAGAGCGCCCATCCGGTCGGCGCGAGCCCATGGATCGCCGAACATGTTTTGGTAAAAGGAGGCAAACCCGCTGGTCTGGTCCATAATGCGCAGCCACTCGTTCAGGCTGTGCTGGCGGGAAAAGTAATACATGAGCGCGGCTGTCCCGGCATTGAGCGTTGGATCGAGCCGCAGCGTAGCACCATCACGGAACACGATCTCATTCAGGGTGCCGGTGCGCCAGCCATAGTAACCCATGGAGAGCTGGTTGATGCCCCAGGCCAACTGCTGGTACAGGCCTTTCGTGCGGAAGCTTTCATAGCCGAGTGCGTACTCGGTTCGGAATTTGTTTTCGGGGGTGCCGCGGACCCAGCGCGCTTCATAATCCAGAATGGCAAGCAGCAGGCGCGGGTTGACGGAATTCTCATAGGCAATGCGCTCGATCACGCCGGCGCCCGTCGTCCAGCCTGTGGTGCCCAGGTATTCACGGTACGTGGAAAGATAGCCGCCGGCATCCTGCACATATTTCAGCACATCAAGGTCGAGCGAGGCGGCCGAAAAAACCACTTCACTATCCGGAAGCAACTGCAGTGCCGGGGCATATTCAACAGCGGGATCCCGTCGATCGGGGATCATCAACAATGTTCCCGTATCGAGCAAACCCGAGGTTGGAAGTACTTTCGGGGAGGTAATCTCACTCACGTCCACGCCGAAGCGTCTTGCAACAGCAGGCAGCCAGTCTCCATTTTGGGCGTAGTACAGGAGGATGGGTGCCGCCGTCAGATTGGGAGTTGGGCTCTCCACGATGAATGCCGCGACTTCCTGAGTGACAAATGTTTCACTGGTTGCTGTTGGCTGGGGTGTGGAAGTTGTCGTTTCGCCGATCACAAGTGGCAGGGCCAGCGTAGGGGTTTCCTGTATGAAGACCGCTGGCTCAGGAGTGGAGGTTGGCACAGAGCCGCCCAGAGGGGTCGGAGTTGTATATTGCCCCCACAGGGACGCGTTGCCGACGCATGATGCGGTAAATAAAGAGACAGCGATAAACAGGCCTGAGAGTCGTCTCACGTTTCGTCCGTTCAGAGAATTATACCTGTAATGATTTACCATGACTCACAGGAAGGCAGGGAAAGGATACGATTGGCATACGTTTGGTATTCGTAGTTCAGCGCGAGATCTGGTTTAGACCCTCGTGAACGCCTTCCCAGGCTTCGATGACGGTTGCGCCTTTCGTAAGGAAACCGTCGTATTCAACACCGTTTCCGCTCGACACCCAGCCGTCCAAAATAAAGGGACTGTTCCCGTCAGCGGGAATCCACTCTCCGTTATAGCGCCGTGCCAGATGCAGGTGTGTTGCATTCGACACGCCTCCCTCGCAGGATGGATGGCCGATCGCCTGGCCGGCGTAGACATACGTCCCCGGCTCGACGCGCTCATAGGTGTCGATGTGCATGTACAGGACCGTCCAGCCGGTCTGCTCGTACCCATCGTTGTCCAGATCCTGCACGACCGCGCCATCCTTGGCGCGGACGATGACTCCGTCCGCCACCGCAACGACCCAAGCCGTGTCGGGCGCGCAACCACCGCCTTCGCCGGGCGGGGCGAAATCCAGTGCAGCCCAGGCCGAGCCCGAATCCCAGCCACCATGCGGACCACCGGTGTAGGACCACACGGTCCCGTTTTCGATGGGTAATTGCATGGGCGGCTGTGCCAGATTTGGGGGGACCAGGGCAACCACCTGGTGGTTGTAGGGGGAGCCGAAAAGCAGGTTATACGTGAGATAGAACCCGAACTCGCTCACATCCAGGTCCCAGACGGGACGGCTGTTATATTGCGATAGGAAGTATTGCACGCTCGCTGTGCCAGCATTGATGGTCGGGTCCATCGGGACGTATGTGCCATCTGACAGGGGCAGGGAGGAGAGTGCATTGACCCGCCACAGGTAATAGCCGCGATTCAAATTGTTGGCAGTCCAGGCGGCCTGGCGGTACAGCCCGGCATAATAGTCATCGTAATAACCAAGTGGGTAATCCACATTGGAAGGGACCGGGTTCGTGACCCACTGGCTCTTATATTCCAGCAGCGCGATCAACAGGCGCGGGTTGATCGAATAATTCTGCGAGATCATCTCGATGATCTCGGCGCCGCTTAAGTATTCGCCGTTCACATCCTGGATGTAATTTGCCAGATAACCGTTGTATTTCTGCAGGAAGGCCTCGATATCGAAGTCCAGCGTGGAAGGGCTGTAGACCAGCTCAGAATCAGGGATGATCTTGAAGGATGAGCCGGGGACGGTTCCGGCATCAATCGGTGGAATATCCAGGGTCATGCCGACCATCAGGATACTGGATTCGCTCAAGCCATTGGCTTCGAGCAGGGAATTAAGCGAAACACCATATCCACGGGCAATGCTGCCCAGCGTATCCCCGGCCTGGACGGTATAGGTATCCACCAGCTGGCGCGGGGATGGGATGGCGTGCGGGGAATCGGGTGTCGGTGTGCCGAAGAACGCGTTGGGGTCGCGGGTGGGTGCAAGGACGGAAACAGGTGCACGCGTCGGCGTGGGGCCGGAGGGGATTTCCCGGTCGACGATCTCTCCACCCTGGACCGGCGCCGCGGCCACATTGGTCCCATTGACCGGTGCAAATGGATCATAGGTTGGGTAGGCATCCGTCGGGACGGCAGGTGCACAGGAGGAGACCAGTACAACAAGGATCGCGAAGAGAGTTACTGAAGATGCGCCTTTGCGTGTCATGCCAAAGATTTTACCAAAGCAGGAGGTGAAATGAGTGGGAGTTATGAGTTTCCTATTCCCGATGAAAAAAGCGGGCAAAGAGCTTCCTCACC
>DATAKV010000533.1:0-2446 GCA_036261375.1 Anaerolineales bacterium | reverse complement strand
CAGCTTGCGTTCCCATTAGCGGCAATGCAGGTCTGCAGGGTCAGGTGGCGGTCGCCCTGGTAGGCACGATCGAACATTTGCCCGACGGTGAGAACCTCTGCCTCATTGTCCAGATTTTGAAAGGAGCTATAGGGATTTTTGGGGTCAAGGGCCTGGTAGCGCAGGATTTCGGTCACGACGAATGATTCCACTTTCCCATCTTCGTAGACCAGCTGCAGCTCCTGACCGATATCCAGCCGGGAAAACGACCTGCCGGAAAGATAGTTGTGCGCCAGCAGACCGATATTGCCATAGGAGGCGGCTGAGGCAAATTGCGTGACCACGCCATCCTCCGGTGATACAAAGTTGGTGTCCCCTTCAGGCTGCTGGACCACAGGAAGGTTGACGGCATTCTTGATCGTGAGACCTCGGAGCCGGGGATCGGGCTCAAACGTTATATTCTGTGTAGGGATGTCCCTGAAACTAACGACCCGCCTGCCTTCCACATCGCCGGAAAAGCGGTGGAAGGAGATAAAAAACAGAAGTGAAATATCGAGTGCCAGGATGCCAGCGTGAAAAAAGGTTCGGCTCATTTGACCTTTGAGCGCCATTGAAGTCTCCATGTTGATCAAGGTGCTCAAACAAGCCTGAGCACTTTACGAAGCTATAGCTATAAATTTTTACCGCCGCTATTATAGAACCTGATCAAGCTGTATGGATGGCTATCTATCCAATCGTAGGGGAATCGTAGCCCAGTTGACCGTGAATCGTCGATGAAAAACGGGTCGTTTGTGAATCCAATGATTAGCAGGATCTACCGTACTCATTCACTCTGCTTTTCCAGGGCCATCTGCTGTAGATATCCCCTTGAGGAATGTGCTACACTTGCCGCTTCTACCACCATGAATAATACATCTTCGAAACCACCCCTTCCCGCCTGGCTCAAACTGCTCTATGGTTCGGGCGATTGGGGGATCTCGAGCATCAGCATGATGCGTTCGATCTTTTATGCCATCTATCTGACGGACGTTGTGGGCCTGGACCCGCGCCTGGGATCGTTCGGTGCGCTGATCGGGATCGCCTGGGATGCGATCAACGACCCGATCATCGGCCTCCTGAGCGACCGCATGCGCACACGCTGGGGCAGGCGGCGCCCGTTCCTGCTTTGGTTCGCCATTCCTTTCGGGTTGAGTTTCGTTATGCTATGGTCCGCGCCAGCCTGGGAGAGCGAGACGGCCCTGCTGATTTATGTGACTCTGACATTTATGCTCGCAGATACTTTGCAAACGCTGATCTCGGTACCGTTCCTTTCGTTGACCCCTGAACTGACCTCCGATTACGACGAGCGCACCACGCTGACGAGTTACCGCTCCTTCTTTCAGCTGGCCGGCGCGCTGAGTGTGGTCATCGCCGCGCCCGCGATCGTGGATACGGTCCTCGCTTCGGGGGGCACCCAGCAGCAGGGGTTCATGCTGGTCGGCGCGATCTTCGGCGGGATCGCGGCAGTCCCGCTTCTGCTGATCGGCACGTTTATCCGCGAAACATCACGTCCTGAACAGACCCAATCGTTACCGTTCCGCGAAACGCTCAAGGCAGCCTGGCAGAACATCCCCTTCCGCTATGCGATCGGGATGTATATGCTCAACTGGTCGGCCGTGGACATGGTGGCCGTAGCCTTCCCCTATTTTTTACTCTATTGGGTAGCGCAGGGCGATCTCCTGGCGACCATCCCCTTCCTGGGTTTGAATCTTGCCTACGAAACGGCGTTCTTCGGGATCCTGATGTCGGTATGTATCCTGTTCATCCCATTCTGGCTGTGGGTGGCGCGCTTGCGAAATAAGCGCGAGGCATATATGTATGGCATGATCTTCTGGGTGATCGTGCAGTTGATGATTTTTACCATCCAGCCCGGGGACACAACCTGGCTGCTCTTCATCGCTGCCCTGGCAGGGATCAGCGTCTCGGCCGCGTATGTACTGCCCGAATCGCTGTTTGCGGATGTCATCGAATGGGATGAGCTGCGGACGGGACGGCGGCAGGAAGGCATCTTTTACGGGATCCGCACTCTCATCCGGAAATTGACCGGGGCGCTGGTCATCTTCGTCACCCTGCAGCTGCTGGGCAGCTCAGGCTATGTGTCTCCGCCGCCAGGCTCCATCCAGTTTATGCAGGGCGACTCAGCCCTGCAGATGGTCCGCCAGCTTGTCTCGCCGCTGAGCGCGGCAATCGTGTGCGGGACCATCCTGCTGGCCTGGCTGTTCCCGCTCTCGCGTGAACAATATGAACGGATCCAGAGACTGCTGGAACAAAGGAGAAAACGTTCGGTGCAGTAACCTTCGCTGGAAACCGGTGGGATACAAATCAAGGGCGGCTTAATGCGGAGAATAATGGCTTGACTCGATTCTCCCGCAGGCAGATCCCCCAGCTTTCCTTATAGGGTGAAGAATAAAAATGCCCCCAGCCCACA
>DATAKV010000531.1:0-4851 GCA_036261375.1 Anaerolineales bacterium | reverse complement strand
AAATCTCCTCATCCGATAAATCACTTGGCCATCCATAGGCGGCAAACACAATCTCATCAAGCTCGCACAGGTCCAGAAAGTGCTGCTGGTAGGTTTGTTTTTCCCGGCCTGTGGAACGCTTCCACTTGCTGACGAAATCCTGAGGAGTGAGCGGCACTGTAATAAGTCCCTTGGGTTCATTCTACAAGAAAACGATTTGCCCGGGGGAACTTCTTCATTTCAGTTTGGTAGACATTCACATTATGTGCCCACTTACAGTAGAGTAGATTACGTCTGCGATGTGACGGCTTGCAGATACCTATATTCCAGAAATGACAGTCCATTTTGGAAGCAAGCTGTAAAGTCTTTCCGGCAGGTTTTACGATATAGTCTCGCCTCGAACCCGCGGGGTCCGTAAAGACGTCCTGTCAGGGGAACATCACGATCGACAGGAAACCACAGATGAAAAATACACTAGCAGAGCATAAAGAGAGGATATAGGGAGGATAAAGGAAGGATATAGGGACCTTATACGCACCCCTTACAACCCTTTGCCAACCCCTGACCAACCCCGTACCAACCCGCATCGATCATCATCCATCCACTCACGAATACACTATAGCCAGAATGGAGAACGAAAACAAATGCCCAAAGTCACCTTACATGGAGCGCTCAAAGAGCTGCGCGGCAAGCTCGGCAACCTGGTCTTCCGCAAACTGAAGGATGGCACGATCGTCGTGTCATCGGCGCCGCCGAAAAAGGACCGCCGCCAGAAGAAACGGGCCAAGGAAAAGCGCAGCCCGGCACAGAAGGCCCACAATGACCAATTTGCGGAGGCCGCTGCCTATGGCAAGGCAGCCCAGACCCACCCGGTCTATGTCAGGCTGGCCGCGGCGTCGCTCACAATGAACGCCTATAACTTTGCCCAAATGGATTGGTGGGAGGCGCCCAAGATCCACCGCATCGAGCAGGTAAAGGGCTGCATCCGGGTGCGGGTGACCGACAACGTGCTGGTCACCCGGGTGCGGATCACCGTGCTCGACGGCGAAGGCAGAATTGTGGAAGCAGGTGAGGCGATCAAGAGGCGGGGAAACTGGTGGGAATATGCGGCCCAGGCCCAGGGCCAGGCGATCACCGCCGAAGCCTGGGACATGCCAGGGCATGTGACGAAGTTTGTCGTCGGTTGATATGTCATTGCTAGCCGAGCGGAGCGGGTGCGAAGCAATCTCCTGGATAATGGGTGATCTTCTGATAACGAAGAGATTGCTTCGTCGTCTCTGTTCTCCTCCTCGCAATGACAGGTGATCGCCAAGGGGGTAGAATCCAGCGCTGAAAGGAAACTTCTCATGAACCCCACCCGTACCGAACATGACCTGCTCGGCGAGCGCGACGTACCGGCCGAGCGCTATTATGGCATCCAGACCCTGCGTGCCGTCGAGAACTTTGCGATTACCGGCATCCCGATCGCCCATTACCCGCGCCTGATCAAATCGCTGGCCTATATCAAAAAAGCGGCCGCCCTCACCAACCAGGAGCTGGGTCTGCTCGCCCCAACACAGGCAGACGCCATCTCGCGTGCCTGCGATGAGATCCTGGCCGGTGCCCTGCACGACGAGTTCGTGGTCGATGTGATCCAGGGCGGGGCCGGGACGTCCACGAACATGAACGCCAACGAGGTCATCGCCAACCGGGCGCTCGAGCTGCTGGGGCATGAGAAGGGCCGCTACGACGTCCTGCACCCGCTCAACCATGTCAACATGTCGCAGTCGACCAACGACGTCTACCCCACCGCCCTGCGCCTGACCCTCAGCCAGAAACTGGACGGCCTGATGGCCGAGATGACCCGCCTGCGGGATGCCTTCGCCCGCAAAGGCGACGAGTTTGCGGACGTGATCAAGATGGGCCGCACCCAGCTCCAGGATGCGGTGCCGATGACGCTCGGTCAGGAGTTCCACGCCTGGTCGGTCACCGTGACCGAGGACATCCAGCGCGTCTCCGAAGCGCAGTCGCTCATCCGCGAGATCAACATGGGCGCCACGGCCATCGGCACAGGCTTGAATGCCCACCCCAATTATGCTCACAAAGTCACCGAGAAATTACGCCAGCTGACCGGCATCCCCGTGTTCGGGGCGGAGAACCTGGTCGAAGCCACACAGGATACCGGGGCCTACGTCCAGCTCTCGGGGGTGCTGAAGCGGGTGGCGGTCAAGCTCTCGAAGATCTGCAACGACCTGCGGCTCTTATCTTCGGGTCCGCGGGCCGGGCTGAATGAGATCAACCTGCCGGCCATGGCGCCCGGCTCGAGCATCATGCCTGGCAAGGTCAACCCGATCATCCCCGAAGTGGTCAACCAGGTGGCGTTCGAAGTGATCGGCAACGATATCACGGTCACCCTGGCAGCCGAAGCGGGACAGCTCGAGCTGAACGTGATGGAGCCGGTCATCGCCTTCAATCTGTTCACCTCGCTGGATATGCTCGGCCGCGCCTGCCGGACCCTGGCCGAGCGCTGCGTGGACGGCATCACCGCCAACCGGGAAGTCTGCCGCCGGATGGTGGAAAACTCGATCGGCCTGGTTACTGCCCTCAATCCCTATATCGGCTACGAAAAGTCCACGCTGGTGGCGAACGAAGCGCTGCAGAGCGGCCGCTCGGTCTATGAGATCGTGCTGGAGAAAGGCTATCTCTCCCAGCACCAGCTGGACGATATCCTCTCCCCCGAGAACATGACCCGGCCGCGCTACATCCATGGGCGGTAGGTGCGTGGTTATTTGGCCGGCTTCTTCTTCGTTTTCTTTCCCTCCAACTTAAGAGTGCCGGACTCATCACGGTGCGGCCCGCTGGTCTGCTTCACGGTGAATTCAGGACCGTGCAAAATGACGTGGGCGATCGCTCTTGCATGACCTGTGCCCAGGCCATAGTCTGCTTTCAGCCAGGCTAAGATCTCTTTGTGCTCTGTCAGCTTCTTTTTCTTCGCCTCGGCCACGAACTCCTTTGGCGCTTTCCCGGTGATCTCTTCGACTTTATCCAAATAGGCCTGGAATGACATTTGATTCCCTTTCTTTTCAATACCATAATCCATAATTACCAGGTGATGGTGGTTATAGAGCCGCCTTTAGCAGGGCAGCCGCTCTGGGAGGATCCGACTGGCCGATGACGATCTCCGGCGTCCCGTGCCAGTCGGCCAGGCGGTGGAGTGCCGCGGCAAGATCGGCAGCCACATCCTTCGTGAATCGTACGCCCGGTTCCAGGTGCAGGGCTTTGACCTCGAAGACTCCCTGCGCACGGTGCGCCTTGGGATCCAGCCGGCCAATGAGCCTGCCGCGCTGCAGGATGGGCAGGGTGAAGTAGCCGTAGCGGCGTTTTGCAGCCGGCGTGTAACATTCGATCCGGTAGTCGAAGCCGAACAGCTCCAGCGCCCGGGCCCGGTCCCAGACCAGGGGATCGAAGGGGGACAGCAGGGTCGTCAGCGTCGGTTCCAGGTCTCCTGACAGGGCCTGTTCGATCAGGCCGGCGTGATCGGGATGGAAATAGGCCGGTGTTTCAAACCCCTTGACGTCGATACGCTGAAGCAGGCCTTCCTCCGCCAGGACCGCCAGGCGTTTTGGCACTCCTGTTTTCGGCTCACGGAAGTAATCCGGCACCCAGGAAGGGAACGCAATCCCCAGGGCGTGCACGGCTCGCAGGGCCTGTGTGCGATGGAGTTCTTCCGTGGAGGGGAGAGCCGCATCGTCCCAACCCGGCAGGACGCGCTCGCGCAGGTCGTAGACGCGCTGGAAGTTCTGGCGGCGGGCCACCATGACCTCCCCGGTCAGGAGCAGGATCTCCAGGGCATCCTTTTCCGCCTTCCAGTTCCACCAGCCGCCGGGAGTGTGGCCTTCATTCTCGAACTCGGCCGAGCGCACGGCCCCGTTCTTCCGCAGGTGGGTGCGTACCTTCTTCATCACCCGCGAGTTTTCCTTTGCCCACGTGACCGTCCATTTATATGGCCAGACCTTCTTCTGCATCGCGTCCAGCATGCGGCGGCGGTACAGTCCGTAATCCTCGATGGGGATAAAGCACATGGCATGCGCCCAGTACTCGAACAGTGCCCCTTCGGCCAGCAGCTCGTCCAGCCATTCGATCTTATAGTCTCCCAGGCGGCTCCACAGCACCAGGTACGGGCTGCGCGCTACCACGTTGATCGTATCGATCTGCAGCAGATACATGCGGCGGATCGCTTCAAGGACGTCCGCTTTGCTGGCGGTGTGATCTGGGGGTCGTTCGAGTCCCTGCGCCGCCAGCATCACATTGCGGGCCATTTGAACAGAAATCGCTTGTTTCATCGCTAAAGCTTGTCTCCGGTAGGGGTTTATTACTAAATAGAGTTGAAGGCGGGAGAAGGAAAATCTCTTCTTGCGAAGTGTATCATACAGGGTTCCCGCAACTCCTCTCACCGGGACAGACGAACCGCAAAGAAATAGGACCGGATTGGGACACCACTCCCGTGACAACGGGACAGCCCGCTTGCTATAGTATGGATGTCTAGCACAAATAACTGTTTCGGAGGTAGTCATGAACATCCATTTTATGCAGGTCGAGAGAAAGTCCCAACTGCCATCCTATCTGCTGGCTGCATTCGGCATTTTCACAGCATTGATGCTGGCGCTGAGCCTGGGCCGCCATGCCGAGATCCACTGGACGGCTCCTGCCACGTCCAGCCAGGCGATCCAAATCGTGGATCAGCATTTGCCTGTTGCCGTCCCCGCACCGCTGCCGCCTGCCGAACAAGCACAGGCTGTTCTCACACCCGAGCCGGTCGGCGCTGCCCCAGTCATTCTGGTGCCGCAGGTGATTCCCGCACCGGCGCCTTTTATGCCATAATAAAAAGGAGAT
>DATAKV010000510.1:0-14529 GCA_036261375.1 Anaerolineales bacterium | reverse complement strand
GAACAGGGCCAGGAGCTGCGACTGTACCAGCCAATGAAGCTCGCCGCGATCGAAGCCATCTGGGAGACGGAGCAGCCGGCCTCATTTTCGCTGCTCACCATCGGTGACCTGACCGGGAAGCAGGAAGTCTGGTCGATCCGGATTCCTTACGTGATGAGCTTCCTTGACTGTAATAATTTCGACTGCGAGATCAAAGGTGTCAACGAGCTGCAGGCCGAATACGAATCCCTGTACGGACCGAACGATTACGTTCCTCTCATGGTAGCTACGTACTGGTCGTTCCGGATCATGGTCGGCATCGAGTTTGTACTGCTGCTTGCCTCGGCCTTTGCCCTCCTGGTGGCGATGCGGGACGGGCCCCCTGCCCTGCTCAAATGGCTGAAGTGGATGCCTTATCTAATTCCCCTACCGTTCATTGCCGGCGTGGCAGGCTGGGTCACGACCGAAATGGGCCGCCAGCCCTGGATCGTGCAGGGACTGCTCACCACTGCCCAGGGCATCACGCCGCACCTGACCGCCGGTGATGTCCTCATCAGCCTGGTGGGGTTCACAGTGCTGTATGCTGCGCTTGCCGTCATGATGGTCCGCCTGATGTACCGATTCGCCCGCCAGGGAACAGAGGCCGCCTTGAGAAAATCGGTGGATGTGGATGAACCCAACAGTACCCCGGACCTCATCCCGGTCGGTGCCCAGGACTAGTCGATCGGAGAGCCGGAGGTGACCGATCCTCCGGCTCTCTCCTTTGCTTGCCGATTTCTCCTATTCCCCGGTACACTTCAACCATGCATCGCAGACTTCTCTCCCTCACCCGTGACTCCCGCGCTCCACTTCTCATCACGATTCTTTCCGGATTTGCAGGCGGTCTGCTGACGATCGGGCAGGCTTACCTTCTCAGCAGCACGGTCAACGCCGTCCATTTGCAGGGTCAGACCCTTGGCGATGTCCTGCCATGGCTGCAGCTGATCCTGCTTCTTATTACCGGGCGGGCCTTTTTTACATGGGTCAGTGAGGTCAGCGCGAACATCGTCGCTGTCCGGATCAAAACCGAGCTGCGCGAGCGGCTCTTCAGCCACATCCTGCAGTTGGGCCCTGCCTACACCCGCGGCCAGCGTACCGGGGAGCTGACCACGGCCGCGGTCGAGGGAATCGAAGCGCTGGACGCCTATTACAGCCAGTATCTCCCCCAGCTTGTAGTGACCGCACTGATTCCCATCAGCATCCTGGCAGTTGTCTTTCCCATGGACCTGCTCTCCGGCATCGTCATGATGTTCACCGCGCCGCTGATCCCCTTCTTCATGATCATGATCGGCAAGGGAGCCGAGATCGTCACCCAGCGCCAGTACCAGACGCTCTCGCGGCTTTCCGCCCATTTCCTCGACAGTTTGCAGGGATTGACCACGCTCAAGCTTTTCGGGCAGTCGAAAGCCCATAGCCGGAATATCGAAAAGGTCAGCAACCAGTTCCGCGATACCACGCTGGGCGTTCTGCGGATCACGTTCCTTTCGGCCCTGGCCCTGGAGCTGCTGGCCACCCTCAGCACCGCCGTGATCGCGGTCGAGATCGGGTTTCGTCTGCTCTATGCCCGGATGGAGTTCCGGGAGGCCTTCTTCATCCTTGTCCTTGCTCCCGAGTTCTACCTGCCCCTACGGATGCTCGGTGCACGGTTCCACGCCGGGATGTCGGGAACGACGGCGGCAAAGCGGATCTATGAAATTCTGGATACGCCGGTGCGAAGCGGTCAGCTCTCGGCTGTCAGTGACCCGAACGAGGATGTTGTTTCTATAAAATTTCAAGATGTCAGCTATCTCTATCCAGGTGAAACAATTCCTGCGCTGAAAGACATCCACTTGACGATCCAGGCAGGGCAGCACATTGCGCTGGTTGGTAAAACGGGCGCAGGGAAATCGACTCTCGCAAACCTTCTCCTGGGATTCATGCAGCCGACCACCGGGCAGATCCGGACACGCACAACTTCTTCAACCTTAAACTTTCCACCTGCAACCGAATATATCGCCTGGGTCCCGCAGAAGCCCTATCTATTCCACGATACGATCTCTGCCAACATTCGCCTCGGCAAGCCAGGTGCTTCAGACGAGCAGGTGATCGAGGCAGCCAATGCCGCGCACCTGCACGAATTTATCGAATCGCTCCCGGAAAAATACGAGACGCTCATCGGCGAGGGGGGAGCGCGTCTCAGCGGCGGACAGGCCCAGCGGCTTGCCCTGGCCCGCGCCTTCCTGATGGATGCGCCCATCCTGATCCTCGACGAGCCGACCTCCAGCCTCGACCCGGAAACTGAGTCCCTGCTCGAAGAGTCCACGCGCCGCCTGATGCAGGGGCGCACCGTCATCACCATCGCCCACCGACTCAATACTATTTTTAAAGCAGACCACATCATCGTGCTGGAAAAAGGCCAGACCGTCGAACAGGGAACCCATAGTGAGCTGGTGAACAAAAGCGGCGTCTATGCCGAGATGGTGAATGCATACAAGGTTCAAGGTTCAGAGGATGAAGATCAAACGTTCATAGGATCCAACATCCTTCAACCTTCCACGCTCAATCTTACTCCTGCGAGAAACCATCCGTCTAAATCAAAAAATCAAAATTTATCGATCTTGTTCCGCCTGCTTTCGTTCCTTAACGGCTCCTGGAATTGGGTGGCGCTTTCCATGTTGCTCAGCACCCTGACCATCGGATCCAGCGTGGCGCTGATCGGCACTTCCGCCTGGCTGATCTCCACTGCCGCCCTGCATCCCTCCATTGCCGAGCTGGGCGTTTCGGTGGTAGGTGTGCGCTTCTTTGGCATCAGCCGGGGTCTTTTCCGCTACCTGGAGCGGCTTGTCTCCCACAACGTCACGTTCCGCCTGCTCGCCCGCCTGCGTGTCTGGTTCTATGAAAGACTTGAGCCTCTTGCTCCGGCCCGCCTGATGGACTACAAAAGCGGCGATCTGCTGGCCCGCGTCATCGGCGACGTGGAGACGCTGGAGAACTTTTACGTGCGGGTGATCTCTCCCTCGCTGACGGCTGTGCTTGTGGGGCTGATCGTGTCCATCTTTTTCGCCTCGTTCTACCCGTCAATTGCTCTGGTGTTAATTGGCTTTTTCCTCGCCCTGGGGCTGGGCCTGCCGCTTCTTGCCCAGCTTGTCAGCCGCCGGACCGGGCAAAGGCTGATCAGCGAGCGCGCAGATATCCAATCTCAGCTTGTGGATGGGATCCAGGGCATTGCCGACCTGCTCGCCTTTGGACGCGGCGCAGACCGTGCCCATCACATTTCCATGGCAGGCGAGCGTTATGGGGCCACACAGAAGGAGATGGCCCGCATCAATGCCGCCCACTCCGCACTGGGCACCCTCTTCACCCACCTGGGGCTGTGGCTTGTGCTGTTCATGGTCATTCCGGAGGTGACCGCGGGCAATATCAAGGGCGTTATGCTTGGCACGTTCGCCCTGATGACCCTTGCTTCATTCGAGGCAGTCACCCCCCTGCCTCTCGCCGCCCAGATGTGGAATGCGTCGCGCCAGGCAGCAAAGCGCCTGTTCGAGGTAGTGGATGCCGAGCCAGCTGTGAAGGAGGATATTCGAAATACGAAACTCGATGATCGGTTGTCGAATATCGAATTCTCGAATATTACATTTTCCTATCCGGCCTCGCCAACCCCGGTGCTGCAAAACGTCAGTTTTACAGTTCCCGAAGGCCGGGCGGTCGCCATTGTGGGTCCCAGCGGGGCAGGGAAGAGCACGATCGCCAGTCTCCTGCTCAGGTTCTGGGATTTTGAATTCGGCGAGATTCGCCTCGGGGGAAAGCGGCTCCGCGAGCTAGACTCTGACGAGGTCCGGAAACAGATCGCTCTTGTCTCGCAGAACAGCTATTTCTTCAACACCAGCATACGCGAGAACCTGCGCCTGGCGCGCCGGTCTGCCAGTGCCCAGGAAATGGAAGACGCCGCCCGAGCCGCCCACATCCATGATTTTGTTATGAATTTGCCACAGCGCTACGACACCCTGATCGGCGAGCAGGGGGTAAGATTGTCGGGCGGTGAGCGTCAGAGACTGGCTATTGCCCGAGCTCTGTTGAAGCAGGCGCCGGTCCTGGTCTTCGACGAACCAACCGCCAACCTGGATGCACTGACCGAACGACAGGTTCTCGAGGCCCTGTTCGAGATCATGCGAGGCAGGACCTGTGTGCTGATTACCCACCGTCTGATTGGGCTGGAAAACGTGGATGAAATCCTTGTGATGGATCAGGGAAGGATCGTGGAACGCGGCAGGCAACATGAGCTGCTTTCACAACCAGGGCTGTATCGCCGCCTGTGGGATTTGCAAAATCGAATCCTCTATGATATATACGGATGAAACTGTCCATGCGAACTTTCGAGCTTAACATCTTTATTGACCGCCCGCGGATCGAAGTCTACAACCATATGGCCGAGCCTATCAATATGATCGGGCTTCAGCCATTTCTGACTTCACTCGATGTCCTCAAGGAACAAAAGGATGGGAATGGGATCGTCCTGCGACCTTATTATTTTGTGGAAACACATCGCTGGCTAGGACTGCCCATCCGGCGCACCCGTGTCTATACCGTGATCCATTTGACAAAACCGCACAGCGACCTGGAATTCCATGTGTTTCGAACGTCAGACACCCAGATCGTTTATCATTATCTGTTCCAGGAGAGTGAAGAGGGGAGAACACACCTCACACAAAAGTTCAGGTTCGAGAAGGTCAGCAGGCTGCTGGAGAACCGGGTCTTCGAACAGGCCAATCAGACGCAGCGTGCGCTTCTCACAAACTTGAAGGTCCGTCTCGAAAAAGGCTGACCTTCCTTGCTTGCACTGCCTGTTCGAACATGCTATAATATGTCAACTCCCCTGTTGCTTTACAGACACCCATTTGCTTGATCTGTGTATGGCGATTTAACCTGCATGGGCCTCGCGTATAAAAACTTGATCAGAAATCCATTCCATTCCACAACCTAAGGGTACAAGCCAGCCTGCAAGCTGCAAAGCTGGGTCACTTCCATTCCACATCACCACATCACCCCAATGAGAATAAAACATGAAAATACTTGAACTCGAGAACGAACCTCTTTCCAAACTACGCGGCATGGCGAAGACCCTGAATATTCCCAACGCCAACCGCTTGAAAAAAGAAACCCTGGCGATGATGATCCGCGAAGCGGAAGCGCAGCGGGAAGGCATCGAGCTGCGCGGCGGCATCCTGGAGATCATGAGTGAGGGCATCGGCTTCCTGCGTGCCACGAACTACAGGATCAGCGACCAGGATGTCTACGTCTCTCAGGCGCAGCTTCGCAGGCATGATCTGCGGGCCGGCGACCTGGTGATCGGACAGGTACGGCCGCCACGCGAAAGCGAACGGCACTATGGTCTGTTGAAGGTTGAATCGATCAACGGCCTGGATCCAGAGGAAGCCAACCGCCGACCCGTTTTCGAAAGCCTGGTCCCCATTTTCCCGGATAAGCGGTTCGACCTGGAAACCGACCACGATACACTTGCCCCGCGATTGATCAACCTGATCGCACCTATCGGCAGGGGCCAAAGGGGATTGATCGTTTCACCACCTAAAGCGGGGAAAACCACCATCCTGAAGCAGATTGCGAACTCCATTTCAACCAAATACCCCGATGTGCACTTATTAGTCGCCCTGATCGGCGAGCGCCCTGAGGAAGTCACCGATATGGACCGCTCGGTGGACGCCGAAGTGGTTGCATCCACGTTCGACGAACCGGTGACGGCCCACGTTCGCACGGCAGAGCTGGCCCTGGAACGGGCAAAGAGGCTGGTGGAGATCGGACGCCATGTGGTCATCCTGATGGACTCGATCACGCGTCTGGCGCGAGCCTATAACCTGGTCGTCAATCCGTCGGGCCGTACGCTCTCCGGCGGTATGGACCCCTCAGCGCTGTACCCGCCCAAGCGTTTCTTTGGCGCGGCCCGCAATATCGAAGAGGGCGGCTCCCTGACGATCATTGCCACCTGCCTGGTCGATACCGGTTCCCGCCTTGACGATGTGGTCTATGAAGAGTTCAAAGGCACCGGCAACATGGAATTGCTGCTCTCCCGCAAGCTGCAGGAACGCCGCATCTTCCCCGCCGTGGATATCGAACGCTCATCCACCCGGCGCGAAGACCTGCTCCTGGGACCCGACCTGCTGCAGCGCGTCTGGCTGATGCGCCGTATGTACATCCAGATGATCTCACCGCAGCCCGCGGGCGCGGGCATGGACCAGGCTGTGGCCACCGAGGCGATCGTCACCCGCCTCGACCGGGCGCGCAACAACCAGGAATTCCTGGAAAATCTTGGCAGGGATTCGTAACGCCGGCTGGCTGCTTAAAACATCCTAACGAATGTCAAAACTCTCATCGTTCTTCAATCAGAACCGCTTTACAGTCATCAGCTGGGCTGTGACCCTGGCTCTCGTCGCGGGTATGATCGGCGGGGCACTGAAGTGGAAGCAGACCTCCACCGTGCAGGCGCTGGCCCCGTTCCCGACGGCCGGGCCGGAAGGGGCTGCCCCTGAGGTTGAGATGCCTGAGCTGGCTGGGGCCGCGCAGGCACTACGATTCATCGAGCGCAATATTTTGATGAAGACCAATATTCCGGCCGACAAGCCGCGCTATGATATTGTCGAATACCGCGTCGTTCGCGGGGATTCGGTCTTTGCTATCGCCGAATCCTTCAAGGTCCAGCCGGAGACCGTTTTGTGGGCGAATTACGATGTTCTACAGGATGACCCGCACAGCCTGTCCCCCGGACAGGTTCTCAAGATCCCCCCTACAGATGGAATCTACTACCAGTGGAAGGAAAACGATACGCTCGAAAAAGTAGCCGCCGAATACAAGGCATCCATCGATGAAATTCTTAATTACCCGGGTAATGATATTGATCTTTCCAACCCCGAGATCAAATCGGGATCGTGGGTGATGCTGCCGGGCGGCGAGCGCGAGTTCGAACAGTGGCTGGTGCCTACCGTGGCAAGCGGCGCCTCAGGCACGTCTGGGACAAGCCAGAGTCTCTGCCCGGGCGGCGCGGTGGGCGGCGGCGGCTTCCGGTGGCCGGCCGATAACAATTTCCTGTCCGGCAACGATTACTGGTCCGGACATCTGGGCATCGATATCGCTGCGGGCGAGGGGGCAGGCGTGTACGCGGCCGACAGCGGCGTGGTGACCATGGCCCAGGGCGGCTACAACTACGGCTACGGGAACGTCATCCAGATCGACCATGGCAATGGTTATTCCACGGTCTATGCCCACTTGAGCGTGATCGGCGTGGGTGTCTGTGCCAGTGTCGGCTCGGGACAGTGGATCGGCGCGGCGGGTAACACCGGCAATTCCCAGGGTGCTCACCTGCACTTCGAAGTGCGCCAGGGCGGCGGATTTATCAACCCCTGGTTTGTGTTACCTTAATCAACTGAATAAAACCTAAGGGTCTCAGAGACTCTTAGGTTTTTAATTATCCATGAACCAAAACGAGCTCAAGAAATCCCTTTCCAGGCTCCCGCTCGGCGGCATCAAGTATTTCGAGTCCATTGGCTCGACGAACGATGAAGCGCTGGCGTGGGCGGCAAACGAAGCCATGGACCTTTCGCTGGTTATCGCCGATGAGCAGACCGCGGGCCGCGGCCGGCTGAACCGGAAATGGTTTACACCCAAAGGGACGGCTCTAGCCTTCAGCGTCATCCTGAACCCCACCGCTGCTGAAAAACCTCATCTGAGCCGCGTCGTTGGCCTGGCAGCCCTTGCCGTCGCCAAAGCCCTGCAAATGCGCGGCCTGCCCACCCAGATCAAGTGGCCCAATGATATTTTGATCCGGGGCCGCAAAGTGGGCGGCATCCTGACCGAATCCGTCTGGTCGGGCGAGGATGTGGAGTGTGTGGTGATCGGAATCGGCGTCAATGTGCGGAAAGGCTCGGTCCCACCTGGCGAGCTGCTCCAATTCCCGGCGACCAGTCTCGAGGATGAACTGGATCCGGCTCCTGAGCGGGAAGATGTACTGCGCGATATCCTCGCCGCGCTGATCGAGCTGCGGCCTCTGCTGGGAACCGAAGAAATCATTGCTCAGTGGGAAGGACTGCTGGCTCTGCGGGATGAAAATGTCCAGGTGGAATCGGAGAAAAATCCGCCTGTGACGGGCCAGATTTACGGATTGGAAACGGACGGCAGCCTGCGCCTACGGAACGAGCATGGCGAATTCGTAACAGTACGCTTTGGGGATGTGCGCCTGCGCCCGCTCGCATGATATACTTCCCGGCTGAGGTAAATCAACATGTTCGACAATCTACGCGATTCATCATTCTACGAAGATGAGGAACAAAACAACGAACTGTATATGGAGCCGGCGCCTCAGCCTGCAGTTGTCAGGCGGCGGAGAAGCGGCCGGTTCCTGGGCATGACGGCCCAGCAGCGCTTTCTTCTTTCCATGATGTTCCTGTTTATGGTCTGCGTAATGGGCGTGCTGGCAATGATGGTCTTAGGCAGGATGTCATTGTTTTAGTACAGACCTTGCGCTATTATTAAAACAAGGACGAGTTGAAACTCGTCCTTGTTTTTTGTTCAGCACAGCCAGACGGTGTAAGGAAACGGGCGGCCTACATCAACTGCGGCTGGGGTTGAACTTTTTCCTCAGTTTCCAATTCTGCCCCGGCCTTTTTCAGGTCCTGGGCGGCGATGCGGGCCACAGATGCAACGCTGTCACCCGGCTGCGGCTTGATGAGGTGGACACCCCGCGTGGAGCGGCCCGCCTGCTTGACATCCTTGTTCTTGATGCGGATGGCAACACCGTTCGACGTAATAATGGTCAGGTCGTCGGCTTTCTGGACGACGCGAGCAGCCACGATCCGTCCGATGGAAGGGATCGACTTCTGGTCGATCGTGGAGATGCCGCCGGTGGCGCGTCCCTTGGCCGTGTACTCCGTCAGCGGCGTTTGCTTCCCATAGCCGCCCGAAGTAATGACCAGAAGGGATGCATCCGGCTCGACCACATCCATGCTGGTGACCCGGTCATCGCCCTCCAGGCGGATCGCCTGCACGCCGGCTGCCTGCCTGCCCATCGAGCGAACCCGGTTCTCGTTGAACCGCAGGGCTTTCCCCTTCTCGGTCACAAAGATGATCTCATCCTTGCCGGAGGTCAGGCGCGCCCAGCCCAGCTGGTCGCCTTCCTCCAGGGAGATGGCGATCAGGCCCGAGGGGCGAACCGACGCAAACTCCTCCATGACTACACGCTTTACTTTACCGCGGGCAGTCGAAAGAATACAATATCCATGCGCCGAGAAATTGGACACCGCGATCGCGGCTGTCACCCGCTCACCCGGGTCCAGCGCCAGCACATTGACAAGCGGGATGCCCTTGGCAGCGCGATCCGAATCGGGGATCTGGTAGACCTTCTCGCTGTACACCTTGCCCCGGTCCGAGAAGAACAGCATGGTATCGAGGCTGCGGGCCGGGATGAGGGCGACGACCGTATCCTCTTCCTTGGTGATGTGCCCCATCACACCGCGCCCGCCGCGGCTCTGCGACCGGAAAGCGGAGGCGGCAACGCGTTTGATGTAGCCGCGCTCGGTCAGGCTGATCAACACCGCTTCATCCTGGACCAGGTCCGCTTCGCTGAGCTCTTCGGAGGCATCCCCGGCGATTCGTGTGCGGCGATCGTCGCCAAACCGTTCGGCGAGGTCGCGCATATCGTCCTGGATCAGGGCCAGGATCTTCTTCGGATGGGCCAGCAGGTCTTCCAGATGAGCGATGTGCTCTGCCACCTGCTTGTGCTCTTCTTCGATCTTCCAGCGCTCGAGGGCAGCCAGCCTGCGCAATTGCATATCCAGAATGGCCTGAGCCTGGATCTCGGTCAGATTGAAGCGACTGACCAGGTTTTGCTTGGCCACATCGGCATCCTGCGATTCACGGATCGTCTTGATGACGGCATCAAGATTGTTGAGCGCGATCAGGTAGCCGTCGAGGATGTGCTGGCGGGCGCGGGCCTTGGCAAGCTCGAAGTTCGTGCGGCGGACAATCACCACCTGGCGGTGCTCGATGAAGATCTGCAGTGACCGCTTCAGGGACAGGGTGCGCGGCTCACCATCGACCAGCGCCAGAATCTGGGCACCGAAGGTGGTCTGCAGGGCCGTGTATTTGTACAACTGGTTGAGAACCTTCTTGGGCTGGGCGCCGCGCTTGAGCTCGATGACGATGCTCATGCCGCGCTGGTCCGATTCGTCGCGCAGGTCCGAGATCTGGTCGATCCTGTCCTCACGAACGAGCTCGGCGATGCGCTCGATGAGCGTGGCCTTATTAACCTGGAAAGGGATCTCGGTAATGATGATCTCATGCCGGCCGCTCTTGCCCTCCTCGATATGAGCCATGCCGCGTACCACCAGACGTCCCTTACCCGTGGCATACGCAGATTCGATCCCCTCCCGCCCGACGATAATCCCACCCGTGGGAAAATCCGGCCCGGGGATGCACTTCATCAGCTCCGTGAGCGGGATCTCATCCATCGTCTCGTAATTGTCGATCAGGTAAATGATCGCGTTGGTCAGCTCACGCAGGTTGTGGGGCGGGATATTGGTTGCCATGCCCACCGCGATGCCGGATGTCCCGTTCAGGAGCATATTGGGAACGCGGGCAGGCAGGACGAGCGGCTCTTCGAGCGATTCATCGAAGTTGGGACCGAAGTCGACCGTGTCCTTATCGATATCGGCCAGAAGCTCCTCGGCAAGCTTGTGGAGGCGGGCCTCGGTGTAACGCATCGCGGCCGGAGCGTCACCATCCACCGAGCCGAAGTTGCCCTGTCCGTCGACGAGCATGTAGCGCATCGAGAAATCCTGTGCCATGCGCGCCATGGTCTCATAGACGGCCGAGTCGCCGTGTGGGTGGAATTTACCCAACACCTCACCCACGATACGGGCGGATTTCTTGTAGGATGTGTTGGACCGCAGTCCCAGCTCCTGCATGGCATATAGAATGCGGCGGTGGACCGGCTTCAGGCCATCGCGTGCGTCGGGCAGGGCGCGGGCGACGATCACGCTCATCGCATAATCTAGATACGCATCACGCATCTGGGCATCGATATCAACCTGTTGGATATTTCCGTATTGGCCGTTGGGGGAAATTTGGGGGGTTTCGTCTGCCATCTGTTTCTCTTCGATAAGGGATCTCGGCATAAAAAAGACACGAAGGCGAGATTCTGTGACTCCGCGTCTTAACTAATGAAGGATATGCCTGAATTACTCTAATTATACCACCCCTCCGGACGTGCGGCAGGTACTTTTAAGCCATTACTTATGCGAATTTCCGGTTCGTCCAAACCTAATCCTGGCACTTCAACAGTTGCTCAGAAAAATAAAAAGACCCGCTTTTGGCGAGTCTCTCCAGGGGATCTTGCTGTGCCGAAGGAGGGACTTGAACCCTCATGAGGTAACCCTCACTACGCCCTGAACGTAGCGCGTCTGCCAATTCCGCCACTTCGGCTTTTTTTCTGGCGGAGTGTATTTTATCTCAAAGACAGGTTTTGTCAACACAAAACGGGAAATTGCCTGACATTATTTTTATAAGAATTGCCGGATCGATCATTTCCATCTGGCACAAGTAGAACAAATGTGCTATAATTTCAGCGAGGCACTCCCCCGGTTCATCCTCTCAACGCCGCCTGACGGCCGCTGCAACAATTCAGTTCCAAAGACGTATACATTTATGGAACAAATTTGAATTTTCCTCGTCTTGTACTATGTTCCTTGCATAACTGAAATGCAATTTCATATCAGTACTGTTAGGGGACATATCTTTTCAACGTCAAAGTTGTTATAGTAAGCATGAAAGGAGTGGACTATGTTTGCGATCATTGTTTCCGTTCTACTGCTGTTGTTCGTCGCCCTGGCCGGCGCGGACCTGCTCATCTCGAACATCAATTCAGATGAGCTGAGCAACATGGGTGTCGAGAAGAAATTATGATAGAGGACATCCATCTCCCCTAGCCCGATGCAACATCATGAGCTGCATCGGGCATTTTTTATTTAATCGATCATCCACAGAGGGGACAAAGGGTCCCAGCAGGTATAATTAGAGAAAATCTTCACACAGGAAACCCTTCATGGACTTCTCTCTCTCCCAGGAACAACAAATGACCCAGAAAATGGTGCGTGATTTTGCCCAGAAAGAGATCGCGCCGGTCATCAAGGAATACGATCGCAAACAGGAACCCATCCCATTTATGCTCAAGCGCATGGGAGAACTCGGCATCCTGGGTCTGCCCTTTCCGGTCCGTTACGGCGGGCAGGGCATGGACTTCGTCTCATGGGGGCTGGCCTGTGAGGAGCTCGAAGCAGTTGATACCCACCTGCGAGTGGTCATGTCGGTTCATACCGGGCTGTGCGGGATGACGCTCTTCCAATGGGGAACGGAGGAGCAAAAGCAGAAGTTCCTCGTCCCGCTGGCAAAGGGCGAGAAGATCGGCTGCGGCGCCTTTACGGAACCCGGCATGGGGTCTGATGTGGCTGCGATGACCACCTCCGCCAAACGGGACGGGGATTTTTACATCCTGAACGGTGAGAAGATGTGGATCTCGCTCGCCTCCAAAGCAGACCTGGCCCTTGTCACCGTCAAAACCAACCCATCCGCCCGGAAGCCGTCTGAGGGGCTCTCCACTTTCATCGTCGACCTTCACAGTGAGGGCGTTAAGACCGGCGACCTGCACGGCAAGCTCGGCGTGCGGGCTGGCTCGACCGGCTGGATCTCGTTCACTGACGTCAGGGTCCCGGTGGCGAACCGGATCGGGGAGGAGGGCGAAGGGTTCAAGATCACCATGTCCGGCTTCGACCACGGCCGCTATACGGTGGCATCCGGCGCGACCGGTATCATCCGCGCTGCCCTGGAGGCCAGTGTCCGCTATGCCAGGACGCGGAAAACGTTTGGCAAGCCCATCGCCGAGCACCAGCTCATTCAGGAAAAGATCGCCAAAATGTCTCAGGATTATGAGATTGCCCGCCTGCTCTACTTCCAGGTCGGCTGGCTTAAGAATCAGGGCAAACGCTGCACCCGCGAAACTTCGTTCGCCAAGAAGTTCGCCACCGAGGCTTCGTTCAGCGCGGCCAACGAGGCAATCCAGATCCATGGCGCCTACGGCTTCAGCGACGAATACGACGTGGAGCGCTATCTGCGCAATTCCAAGGGCGCGGTGATCTATGAGGGCTCCAGCGAAGTGCAAACGCTCATCCAGGCGGGCTATGCCCTCGGCGAGCGGATCGACAAGCCGCTGCGCTGCGAGCTGCCCGCCTATGACGCGGAGTACTGGCAGGAATGATAGTAAGGGACTGGAAGGGGAATAAAGGAGCAAATTCGTGTTAATTGCTGCATATCTGGTTAATGTCCTGGGCATGATCGTTCTGCCCATTGTTCTGGCGTTTTACCTCACCCGGAAGTTCAGCCTGCCATGGAAACTGGTGCTTGCCGGTGCATTGACTTTTATTGCGTCGCAGGTTCTGCACATTCCGGCAGTTTCCGGTTTGACAGCCCTGTTCAATAATGGCACTCTGCCGCCCGTCCCCGAGGCGTCCCGAGCGCTCTTCAATGCCGTGGTGCTCGGCCTGCTGGCGGGCATATTCGAAGAGACGGCGCGCTGGATCCTGTTCAAGTTCAGTCTCAAAAATGTTAAAACCTGGGCGGAAGGGGTGCTGGTCGGCGTGGGCCATGGCGGTGTGGAGGCTTTACTGCTGGGCGTACTTGGGCTTGTCAGCGTGATCAGTATGATCGCCTTACGGAATGTCGACCCGGCGACTCTGGGTCTGCCGCCCGACCAGCTCGAGCTGGCTATGCAGCAGATGGAGGATTTCTGGGCTGCGCCGGTGTATATGGCGTTCCTCGGGCTGGTTGAGCGGGTTTTTGCCATCACGCTGCACCTGGCTCTTTCGGTGATGGTCCTGTACAGCGTGGTCTACCGCAAGCCGGTCTGGTTCTGGCTCGCCCTGCTCTGGCATGCATTTGTGGATGCTCTGGTCGTGTATTTGCTGCCAACCGTGGGCGAGCTGGGGATCGAAGGAGTGGTCGGGGTCTGCGCCTTGATCAGTCTGGGGATCCTGTTCTGGATGAGAACGAAGTTTCAGGAAAACCCACTGAGCGATCTTTCAGCAGATTCGCCCGCCTGAAATGGACAGCGGCTTTCTAAACATTCACTGGTTCCTCTGGGCCGGCCTGGCCCTGGAGGGCGCGGCGAACATCATCGCCAGCCTTGGCGCCCTGTTCTACGTTATCTTCATCCTGCTAACTTTTGTGATCAAGTGATGTCATCCGGAATAACCGACGCATCCGCCCGCGCCAGTCGCTACCCCTTTGTCCTGGGGGTTTTATTAGGCGTCTATACCCTATTTGGCCTGTATACCCACCTGATCTTCGTCCGCACCCAGCCAGATTTTGATTTCTATTTCTATGAAGACGCGCTGGCCAAGGCCCGGGCCGGTGCGGACCCGTATGACATCCGCGACATTGGACCTGCTTTCCTCTATCCGCCCCCTTCCCTGTTCGTCA
>DATAKV010000500.1:0-3208 GCA_036261375.1 Anaerolineales bacterium | reverse complement strand
CAATGGCTGGCAGACGTTCTGGAAGGTCACCGTCCCGATGATCTCGCCGGTCATTTTCTACAACCTGACACTCAGCATCGTAGGCCTCTTCCAATACTTCCTGGTCCCACTGGTGGTCAACAACGGCACCGGGCGGCCAGGCGGCTTTACGATGTTTTACAACCTGAAAATATACAAAACCTTCTTTACCTTCCAGGATATGTCGTATGGAGCCACCCTGGCCTGGGTTTTGTTTGCAATTATCCTGGCCGTGACCGTCCTGCTCTTCAGCACGGCCAAGTACTGGGTCTATTACGCTGGCGAATCCCGCTCATAACAAGGAGATAGTGACATGAAAACGACCAGCATCCAATCGAGTAAGGCTGTAAGCACCTCTGCCAAGGAAAGAAAGGGCATCAAAATCACCGAGGCTCAATGGCGCCATGGATTGAGCTCCACCTTTGTCACAGTCCTGGCACTTGCGGTATTGATTATCTTTCTGGCCCCGTTCGCCTTTATGGTGTTCACCTCGTTAAAAACGCCGGAACAGATCTCAATCGTGGGAGGGCCCATCTGGCCTGCAAAACCGGCCTCTTTTGAATATAACGGTAAGAACGTGGAGGTGTTCTCCGTCCCCATGGCACAGTGCGCGGGCTTCGCAGGGGACAGCTCGACCCGTAACCTGGCCATTGTCCAGAAGGGACGGCAGGAAAGTGTATTTGTCGATCCAGATAATCCCGGCCTGGGCGAATTTGCCTGCACCGTTTCATGGCGCGCCCTGGACCGGCCGTGGGCGTTTTCCCCCACCTGGGATAATTACGCCGAGGTCTGGGAAGCCATCGACTATCCACGTCTGATGTGGAATACCACTTTTTATGCCATCATGACCGAGATCGGCGTGCTGATCTCCTGCACACTTGTGGCATTCGGTTTTGCCCGCTTCCGCTTCCCCGGCCGCGACTTCCTGTTCATCGTCCTGATCTCGACCATTTTCCTGCCGGCAGCGGTTACGATCATCCCCACCTACACCTTCTTTCAGAAGATCGGATGGATCGGGACGTGGCTCCCATTGATTGTTCCATCGTTTTTTGCGAATGCCTACGATGTGTTCCTGCTGCGGCAGTATTTCATGACCCTGCCGCGCGAGCTGGATGAAGCCGCTATGATCGACGGTGCCAGCCCGCTGCGGGTGTTGTGGTCGGTCATCATCCCGCAGTCTTATCCTGCTCTCATGGCTGTGACCGTCTTCCACATCGTGTTTGCCTGGAATGACTATTTCGGTCCGTTGATCTACCTGTCGACGGCCCGCGACAAATGGCCGATCTCGATCGCGCTTTCGACATTCAACGGCATCTACGGCCAGCAGCCCCAGCTCATCCAGGCCGGTGCGCTGATGGCCCTGATCGCTCCGCTGGTCCTCTTCATGCTTGCCCAGCGCTTCTTCGTCCAGGGCATTGTAATTACAGGAGTCGATAAATAAAATGCTCAAAGTTGCGGTGATCGGAGGCGGCTCCACCTATACGCCTGAGCTGGTCAATGGCTTCCTGGCCCGTATGGACCAATTCCCGCTTGATGAGCTCTGGTTGATGGATATCGATCCGGAGCGCCTCGACGTGGTCGGCGGGTTCGCCAGGCGGATGGTGGAAGCCAAAGGCGCTCCGTTCAAGGTCTTCCTGACCACGGACCAGCGCCAGGCCGTGAAGGACGCCTCCTATGTGACCACGCAGCTGCGCGTCGGCCAGATGGAAGCCCGCCGCCGTGACGAGTATTTAGGACTTCGTCACGGGCTGATCGGACAGGAGACGACCGGCGTGGGCGGCATGGCCAAGGCAATGCGCACCATCCCCGTCATCCTTAAGATCGCCTCCGACATGCGCGAGCTTTCGGCTCCGGGCGCAATGCTGGTAAACTTCACCAACCCGGCCGGGCTGGTCACACAGGCGTTGAGTAAATATGCACCTGATGTGCCTGCTGTGGGCGTGTGCAACGTGCCGATCACGACCAAGATGCACATCGTCGAAAGTCTGGAAAAGGCGACCGGCAACAAGATCGACCCTGATCATACCGAGCTGAAGACCCTGGGCTTGAACCATCTCTCCTGGCATCGCGGGTTCACCGTGGAAGGAGAAGACGTCTGGCCGCAGGTCATCGAGGGCTTCATCTCCGAGCTCAAAAAGGAATCCGACCCCGAGTGGGACCCGCGCACGATCGAAGTCCTGCGCATGATGCCCAACTACTACCTGCAGTACTTCTATCATACCGACAAGAAGTTGAAATCGCAGGAAAAGTGGCCGCCCTCACGCGCCGAAGAGGTCATCGAAGTGGAGAAGGACCTGCTGCGTGAATATGCCGACCCGGACCTCAGAGAGCCTCCCGCCGACCTGATGAAGCGTGGCGGCGCCTACTACTCGACAGTTGCCACGCAGTTATTGAACGCTCATTACAACGATCTGGGCGAAACCCATGTTGTTAACATCACCAACAATGGAGCGGTCAAGGAATGGCCGGCGGACTGGGTGCTGGAGATCCCGTCCACGGTGAAGAAGAGCGGTATCACGCCCATCCCCACCGAGCCGCTGCCTGCTTCGTGCTTCGGCCTGATCGCCGCCGTCAAAGCCTACGAGCTGCTCACCGTCGAAGCGGCGGTCCACGGCGACCGGGAGGCTGCCTACCAGGCCCTGCTCGTCCACCCGATCGGTCCGAAAGCAGACAAGGTCCAGGCAGTGCTCGACGATCTGCTGGAAACGCACCGGGAGCACCTGCCCCAGTTTTGGAATTGACCCAAAAGGGGCGACCCACCAGGTCGCCCCTTTTTCAACGACACACTATGCCCTATTACCTCGGCGCCGACCTCGGTGCAACCAAGACTCATACTCTCATTGTCGACGAAACGGGACGCGCCCTCGGCTTTGGCGAAAGCGGACCCGGCAACCATGAGTCGGTTGGCTATGAAGGTATGTATCAGGCCATGCACCAGGGTCTGGAACAGGCGCTCCACGCGGCAGAGCTGACCCGAGCCGATATCGCCGGGGCCGGCTTCGGTGTGGCGGGGTACGACTGGCCATCTGAATATGAACCGACGGCATCCGTCATCGACCGGCTCGGTTTGAGCTCGCCGCATAAATTCGTCAACGATACTGTCCCCGGCCTGGTGGCGGGTGCCGAGGAAGGCTGGGGGGTGGTCGTGGTTTCCGGCACCGGCTCCAACTGCCGCGGCTGGGATCAAGAG
>DATAKV010000497.1:0-2461 GCA_036261375.1 Anaerolineales bacterium | reverse complement strand
TCGGCCTGGTCCACGGCTTTTACCTCTCCAAAATGGCGGCTGACTTGATCGAAGCGTATGGCGGGAGTCGAAGAGTGGGTCATGGTAGGATGAACTCGATGAAATTTCTGAAATCATCCCGCAGGCGGACTGAGATTGTCGGACATGCCTGCGGGATGATTGTAGTAGACAGAATGATTCAAGAGAGTACATCAGGCGAGACCGGGAAATCCGTCCCGCCTGATGCTTAAAGGACGGATCAGACTAGCGGCCGCCGATCACAGCCACATAGTTGGTCACCCACTCGTGGTAGGGGACACATTCCATCCGGCCATCGCCGCAGTCGCTGGTAGGTGTGCGCCACCACCAGATCTTGTCGAAGTCGTTCAAGCCGTTGTTGACACAGCCATCAGGACCGAGCAGCTCGTTGCCCTCACAGGCATCGAGGCGGACGGGGATGTTCTGGAACCAGGCAGCCAGGTCGCCCTGGACCTTGGGGTTGAGCGACCACTCCAGCCACTTGTAGGCGCAGTTGGGATGCTCGGAGTCCACGTGCAGCATGGTGGTGTCGGCCCAGCCGGTCGCGCCTTCCACCGGGACGACCTTGTCGATTGGCGCCCCGCCGCCCTTCAGCAGGTTGGCCTGGAACGGCCAGGAGCCGGAGGCTGCCACACCTTCGTTGGTGAAGTCATCCATCTGGACGAAGGCATCGTGCCAGTAGCGATTGATCAATGTGCGCTGCTGGCGCAGGAGCTCGATCGCAGCAGTGAACTGGTCACGGGTCAGGCTGTAGGGATCGGTGATGCCCAGCTCAGGCTGGTGGTACATCAGGTATAAAGCGGCATCGGCTACATAGATGGGACCGTCATAGGCCTGGATGCGCCCGGCGTTCGACTGTCCGTCGGGCAGGGTCATCTCCTGGAAGACCACGTCCCAGCTTGTGGGGGGCTGGTCGCCGAAAATCTCGGTGTTGTACATCAGGATGTTCTGACCGGATGAGTATGGAACGCCATAATGCTCGGCCGTGCCATCGCCATCCATATCGACGGTGTGCCAGGGGGCGTTCTGGAGGCGCTCATCGATCTGGCTGTAGCTGGGGATCAGGTCGATGTTGATCGGCTGGACACGCCCGCCGGAGATCAGGCGGTTGGATGCATCGCCGGATGCAGTCACGAGATCGAATCCGCCTTCGTTCATCAGCGCCACCATTTCATCGGAGGTGGCTGCTATCTTGTTTGTAACTTTACACTGGGTCTCTTCTTCGAATTGGGTCACCCAATCGAAGTTCGGATCGGTCTCACCCCGCTCGATATAGCCGGCCCACGAAATGATCGAGACTTCGCCTTCCCCCTCACCGATCTCCTGCAGCGCTCCTCCCGTTTCCTCCTCTGCCGGGGCCGCAGCAGGCGCACAGGCTGAAAAGACCATGCTGGCCAGAATCAAAAAACTAAATATGACGTACCACTTGGATTTCATATTTCTCTCTCTCCTTTGGAATATTGAATTGGTCTCAAGACAGGCTGGATGAAATATGACTACTTTGGAAAAGACCACCTCCTTCTCTCATGTTATGAAGAGATGTACACCGTAATGTCCAACTGGATACGTTTTATCAAGTTCAATTATATGAAAATGGTGAAGGGTTTGCAATGTGAATTTGCCGATAAGGACAAAACGTCTCAACGTAGTCATCTAAACAAGGTAACCGCATTTCTCTGCATGTAGCTGCATATTGCTTCCATGTTCCTTGCATATTTTGACCTACTGTACTCATCCCATACACATCCTGTACAGACCCTATATTGCACCTGGCTATTGATTGTCAATTTATGTTATGAAAAGAAATAGTTGAAGATCGCCCCCGGCCCGTACCCAGAGATCTGGCGAAACACTGGCCCCGATACTAAACGTGCTCTGTTAATTGAACCCGGTCCGAGATGAGCAGCTAGTCGAGCCGTACCCTTTTTCCGGTATATTCAGAAAGCTGACGGTTGTGTACTCCAAGGAACAGGGAGAAAGCCTTACAGCCGGTTTACTCTTATGAACCCGTTACATTACCCCGCCGCCATCGTCACCATCGAGCGGAAGGCGCGGTAGGCGGTTTCCATCTCCTGAGCGGTAAAGGAGACACACGTTCCTTCGCGCTGGGTGTAGGGAAGAAGGGAAGCGCGGTCGGCCATATCGGAGGTGAAGAACTCCACGGTCACGCGCACGGGGGTATCTAAAACGAATGGATCGGGCCCATGGCCCGCGGCCAGGCGTTCCACGGCGCGCAGGGCGGCCTGGTAAATGCCCCCCTGTGAGACCTGGGGAGGCTGGCACTCGGCGGCATAGCGCCCGCTGGCATGTTTGACGACAGCCATCGGGATCTCGCCGAACAGGTCGCGCATCTGTGCGCAGGCGGTCTGGTCCCCGGAGGCCATGACCACCGGCGCGCCGAAGTGACCTGCCAGGGCTGCATTCAGTCCATACTCGCCGGTCA
>DATAKV010000487.1:0-6862 GCA_036261375.1 Anaerolineales bacterium | reverse complement strand
ATCTTCGAGGATGGTCTCATAGTTCCAGAGAGCTGTAGACTGATTTTCGTCATAGGTTCCCGGAACAGGTGTGCCTTCTTCATCGAGGAGTCCGGCAGCCTGCAGGGCTGTTGCAAGTTCCGCCATTCTCTCTTCCACTGCAGTCTGCGCGCCGTTGATGTCATAGTTCTCGGCATCAGCATGGCATTCCTGGCAGGTGGCGAGCTGCGGTTCCATCAGGTGATTATCGCCTGCGCCCATGTGGCAGCCTACACAGGTGTTCTCCACCATATTGTAATGAGCACCGGGCTGGCCTTCCACTCCTTCTCCACCGGAGCCGAGCAGGATATCACCCTGAACGCTCAAATGGGGATTGAAGCGGATCGTTGCATCGAAACTGCCAGCAGTGGTCGAGGAAGCAAAATCGGCCATATAACGGCGTGCCTGGTGGCAGTTGGCGCACAGGTTGCCAGCACCGCCGTCGAAGGTCAGGCCACTGACGACCTGAGTAACCGGCTCGGTGGTCTCAAGAGCCCAATCCTCACTCGTATAGGAAGTGTGGATCTGGTGGCAGGTGCGGCAGTCCTGGTGGGTCGGGTTGGCATCGCCAGCTTCTACTTCGGTGAAGTTCTGGCCGGCAGCGACCATGGCGCTGAATGTAGCGCCCGAGTGACAGCCTGCGCAGGTATTGCGGGGGCCTTCTTCAATAAAGGCAACGCCGGAACCATGCAGGGACTCTTCCCAGGCGGCTTTCTTGCCGGTGATGATGGATGAGTCATTGTGACACTCGGTACAGCTTGCATCGGCTGCATTGAACACACCTGCTGGGCCGGGCTCGCCCTGAGGACCCTGGGGACCGGCAGGGCCTTGCGGGCCGGCAGGTCCGGGCTCGGGTGCGCCGCCGCAGGCAGTAAGAAGGACAGCCGCCAGGACCAGCGCTCCGAGAAGTACAAAGGTTTTTTTGAGGGACATACAGCAAATTCTCCTTATCATGGATTTCGAGCGTTTTGCAGAGGAGCTAATTTTTCGAGAAGACACCTCCTTAAACATATATGGTTTTCGGGGGTTTTAATCTCCCCTTTATCTTAATCTAAAGTAACCATAGTGTGAATAACGTATGTCATCCCCCTATTGGATGAATGTAATCGGTTTTACACGATAAGTCTGATATGCAAACATTATATAGTATTTTCTATCAAAAAGGTTAAATTTATGGGGAAATCACCCCATTTTCAGACTATATTTTCATAATTGCATAGGGTACTGGCTACCGATCACCCATGGATATCGGTCAGCCATGGGTTGAAAAGCTACCCCAAAGATCGGGGGTTTGACGAATTCACTTTCTCATGAATCTCTCATACACTGGGAGCAGGTGAATGAAAGGAGATTGCCATGAGTGCTATTGCATTTGCCCTCTTTATTCTGATACGAGTTCTCCTTCCTGTAGGTCTGCTCCTCGCCATTGGCGAATGGGTACGCCGCCGGGAGAGCCGATACTGGTTCCACAATTGAGGTACCGATGGAAAACATCATGACCTTTCTCTACATACTACTTGGGCTGCTCTTAAGGCTCGCCCTGCCGATCGCCGGAACCCTGTTGATCGTCTTCCTCCTGCGCAAACTCGACGCGCGCTGGCAGGCAGAGGCGGAACTCCAGGCGATCCCCGTCGATAAATCTGAGTGCTGGAAGGTGAAAGGCTGTTCACCCGAACAGATGCAAAACTGCTCGGCCAGCAAATCCTCCCTGCCCTGCTGGCAGGTGAACCGTTTGCCCAACGGTTATTTGCAGGAAGGCTGCCTTGCCTGTCCGGTCTTTCTCAATGCACCTGTACCCTCAATGAAAACTGAACCAAGGAGTTTGTAAACGATGACTGCCCGCATTGAACGTTTTCTAATCGCCCTTATGTTTGCCCTGCTTGCCGCAGGGGTTACGCTCGTTGTTGCCAGCGCGCAGGACGGCGGACAGGACCCCGCTCCAAAAAGCGGATTCAGCCAGGATTGTGCCGTCTGCCATACCGAGTTCCAGATGAGCTGGCAAAGCGGCGCCCACGGGACCGCCGGCAGCGATCCGGTCTTCCTGGATGCATGGACCGAGCAGGGTAAACCGGGCGCGTGCCTGGTCTGCCATACCACTGGCTATGATCCCGCCACGGCTACCTACAAAGCCGACGGTGTGACCTGTGAAGCCTGCCATGGCGAAGCCAACGGAGATCACCCCAAGTCCCCCATGCCGATCGATCGCAGCACCGATTTGTGCGGACGCTGCCACAGCGATACACGCTTCGGCTGGCAGGACTGGACGGTGAGCACGCACTACCAGCGCGGCATGGACTGCACGACCTGTCACGATCCGCATAGCGCTGCCCTGAAGAAGATGGCGGTCCCCGGCACGGACGGAGAGACGACCGATGAAGTCTCGGCATTGTGCATCAACTGCCACCAGGAACACAGTATGGATTTCCCGTACACTTCCCACAACCAGGAAGGTGTGTCGTGCGTGGATTGTCATGTGAATCACCTGGAAGATACCGACCCTGCAGCTCATACGGTTCCCGATCATTCCTTCAATGCCAGCCTGAAGTCCTGCAACACCTGCCATGCAGAGCAGATGCACAGCACAACGGATGCCATTGTCGGAACATCCGCTTCGCTTCCGCTGCCGGACGCCCAGGAGGCGGGTCTGGTGAATGTAACTCCCGAGCCTCAACCTGTCAGCCCGGTCGGCTTCTCCGTCCTGGCCGGCTTGCTTGGCCTTGCGGGAGGCATGGTCCTGGCTCCGTGGCTTGAACGCTGGTATCAAAAAGCAGTCAAACACAACCGGGAGGACGAGAATGGCTGATCAGAACATCAATCGACGTGAGTTTCTTAAACTGACAGCTGTGGGGATCGCCGTTGCGGCCGGTACAAGGGCCGTCTCCGGGACGAAGGCCTCCAGCGACGCGCCCAAGGGCAAGCACCAATGGGCCATGGTCATCGACCAGTCAAAATGCACGGGATGCAATTACTGCACCCTTGCCTGCCAGGCCCACAACGATGTCAACCCCGAGATCGAGTGGAACAAGGTGGTCGAGGACGGCAAGGTCGGCGACATGCAGGTCTACGTGCCGCGGCCCTGCATGCACTGCGAAAAAGCTCCCTGTGTGGAAGTGTGTCCGGTCAAGGCCTCCTACTATCGCGATGATGGCATCGTGATGATGGACTACGACCGCTGCATCGGCTGCCGGTACTGCCAGATCGCCTGCCCGTATGAGGCTCGCTCCTTCAACTGGGAAAAATTTACGGGCAAGAATCCTGCCGTCCCGGAATGGGGAACGCCTGAGGTGGATCGCCGGCCGCGTGGTGTGCCGGAGAAATGCTCCTTCTGTTACCAGACCATCGACCGCGGCCTCGCCTTGGGACTGACCCCCGGTGTGGACCAAGATGCCACTCCCGCCTGTGTGAACGTCTGCCCGACCGGCGCCCGCATCTTCGGCGACCTGAACGATCCCGAGTCGAATGTAAGCAAGGCCCTGCGCGACAACCCGACCTACCGCCTGCGTGAAAACCTGGGCACGGGTCCACGTGTTTACTATATCCCGGCTGTTGCTCCGAAGGAGGCGTAGTCATGTTGAAAAAATACATCACCCCCTGGACTGCATGGCTTGGTTTCCTGGGCATCGTCCTGCTGGCCGGTCTGGTATCGGGAATCATGGTCTTCTGGAAAGGCCTGGGTATCACCAACCTGACCGATTATGTGCCCTGGGGCTTGTGGATCACGATCGATCTGTCCTCCATTGCCCTGGGCGCAGGCGCCTTCAGCTTATGCGCCGGTGTGTACCTGTTCGGTCTGAAGCGCTTCCAGCCGATCGCACGGACTGCAACATTCGTTGGCCTGATCGGCTACACCATGGCTACTCTGGCACTCATTCTCGACATTGGCAAGCCGGAACGTTTCTGGCACTCAATGGTCTACTGGAACACGCACTCCCTGCTCTGGGAAGTGACCATGTGTGTAATCCTGTACCTGACCGTGCTGGTGCTCGAGGCGATGCCGATCATTGCCAATCTGGAATGGCTGCGCAAACGCCTGCCGAGAATCGCATCCATGATGGAACGTGTCCATCACTATGCACCATTCCTGGCCATTGTCGGCCTGGGACTTTCCAGCCTGCACCAGTCCTCCCTTGGCGCTACCTACGGTGTGATCAAGGCCCGGCCGTTCTGGTTCAAGCCTGAGATGTCGGTGCTCTTCATGCTTTCGGCTATCGTAGGCGGTATCTCCCTGACGCTGTTCGTGACTATGCTCTCCAGCCGCCTGACGAACAAGGCCAAGGTCAACGATGCTCTGGTCGAGCGGGTGGCGCAATTCGTCGGCTACCTGCTGATCGGATACTTCTACTTCCGGGCCTGGGATGCGCTTGCCACCACTTACACCTATGATCCCGGCCGGACAGAAGGCCTGCATTATCTGACCAAGGGGCCGTTCGCCTTCAATTTTTGGATCGTCGAAATGCTCTTAGGGATGATCGTACCGATGATCCTGTTGCTGTACAAGCCGACGCGCACGAACCGCTTCTGGCGTATGACAGCCCTGTTCCTGGTGGCCATGGGTGTAGTCGCCTTTCGCTGGGACACGAATATCACGGGCCAGCTGGTGCTCATGCCCTACGTGGCCGGACAGGCGATCACCTATACGAGCTACCGCCCATCCCTGATCGAGATCCTGACCGGTGCGGCGATCATCGCCTATGGTCTCACCGCCTTATCGCTGGGTGTAAAGTTCCTGCGAGTGGTCGACCATACCCTGGTCGAAGAGGAACACGAGAAGGTCCATGTAAGGACGACTGAGCCTGCAACCGTTTAGCCAGGTCAAATTAAAAAGCTCCGTCAGTTTTGAGGCTGACGGAGCTTTGCTTTTAATCCAGTTATTTTGAATGATTGGCGATAACTGCCTGTCCCAGTGCCAGGCCGCCGTCATTGGTGGGGACCTGCCGGTGAAAGTAGACGGCAAATCCGTCTTGCTTCAACCCACTGCGAACGAGATCGAGCAGGATACGATTCTGCCACACGCCCCCGGATAGGGCAACCTCTTCCAATCCTGTGGATTGGCGCGCCTGCTTGCACAATTCGACCGCCATTTCAGCCACGGTCCTGTGGAAGCGGGCGGCGATCATCTCGGATGATCTTCGGAGACGGACATCTGAGATAACGGTGGCAAGCAAATCTTTCACAGCAATGATCGTTTCGTTCTCACGCATTTCGATGTGAAAGGGATAGGCTGTCACCGATGAGACAAACGGCCTCGCAAGAACTTCCATTTCAATAGCTGCCTGTGCTTCGTAAGTGGTATCGTTTCGCACACCGATCAGGCTGGCGACGGCATCGAAGAGACGTCCCATGGAGGAGGTGAGCGGCATGTCGACGTGCGCGTCCAGCTGCTGACGCAGGCTTTGCAGTAAAGAGGGATCGGTATACTTGAGGAAGGGCAGATCGTCTACGACCAGGCCTAGGGCATGGGCATATCCACAGGCAACGCTCCAGGGGGCACGATGGGCCGTGTCACCGCCGGGGAGAGGCAAATACTCAAGGTGGGCCAGGCGCTCGAAGTCGGAGTAGGAGGCAAGCAGGGCTTCCCCGCCCCAGATCGCGCCATCGGTCCCATATCCCGTCCCATCGAAGGCCAGGCCGATCAGATGTTTGTTCTCCAGACCATTGTCTGCCATGCAGGAGGCGATATGGGCATGGTGATGCTGTACCGCAACCCGCCGGGCATTCAGCGTCGAGCGCCGGACATATTGGGTGCTGAAAAAATTAGGATACAGATCATGAGCGACGATCTCCGGCTGGACGCGGAAAACATGGGCGAGATGGCGGACGCCCTGCTCGAACGATTCGTACGTTTCGACATTTTCCATGTTGCCAATGTAATGGCTTAGAAATGCGGACCGGTCACGGGCAAGACAAAAGGCATTATTCCATTCTGCACCAATGGCCAGAGTTGGCTTAGCATCGAATGGCAGTTTCATCGGATACGGTGCATAGCCCCGACTGCGGCGGAGATAGGTGATGGACGATGGATGATGGACGATGCCATCTGTTCCGTGGGCCGTGGTCGATTGTCCGCCGTCCACCCTCACCACCGAATCATCGCAGCGCATGTGGATCTCGCGGTTGTGCAGGAGGAAGGCATCGACGAGTGAGGAGAGCCGCAGAAGCGCGTCCTCATCGCTCGTGGCGATCGGCTCATCGGACACATTCCCGCTGGTCATGACGAGCAGAGGAGGGGCCGGCTCGGTGGCAAGCACCGGATCGGTTTGATTTAACAACAAATGATGGAGAGGTGTATACGGCAGCATCACCCCGAGCGTGTCGAGGTTGGGAGCGACCCAGCGAGACACGCTGTAGCCATCTTCATACCGGGACTTATTTTCGAGGATCACGATCGGTTTTTCGCGTCCCATAAGCAATTCTTCCGCCTCAACGGAGGTCGTACAGATCGCACGAACCGCATCGATGTTCGCGGCCATCAAAGCGAAGGGCTTGCCGATCTTCCCTTTGCGGTCACGTAATTCCTCCACGGTCAGGGTATTGGAGGCATCACATACCAGATGGAAGCCGCCGAGTCCCTTGACGCCGAGGATATACCCTTCCCGCAGCAGGCGGCGCGCTCTGAAGATGGCGGAGGTGCGGCAGTCAAAGCTGCTGATCTTCAATCGGGCATGGCCAAACTGCGGGTGGACCTCCCGCAGAGCAACGAACGGGCCGCAGTCCGGGCAGGCGATCGGCTGGGCATGGAAATGCCTGTCCAGCGGGTTACCGTATTCGGCGCTGCACTGCGCACACAGTCCGAATTCGGCCATCGTGGTATTCGAGCGATCATAGGGAATGTTCTTGATAATTG
>DATAKV010000485.1:0-4614 GCA_036261375.1 Anaerolineales bacterium | reverse complement strand
GGTCGTGCTGAATCGTGCGAACGGGGTTCGCTTCCACAATAGCGATGAGTCCTCTGTCACAGCCGAGTCCGGTGTGATCTTCAGCAATCTGGCTAACCGCTGCGCGGCCAAGGGACTGGGCGGGCTTGAATGGGCAGCGACCGTTCCCGGCACGATCGGCGGCGCAGTTTATGGGAATGCCGGTGCCTTTGGCGGCGACACGGCCGGTAATTTGATCTGGGCCGAACTGCTCACAGAAACTGGTCGCGAAAAATACACTGCCGAGAAAATGGGATATGGCTACCGTACGAGCATCCTCAAGCGTGCCGAACTGGACGCAGTTGTCCTGTCTGCGGAGCTGCGCCTGACGAACTCCACAAAGGAGGAAGTGACCGTCAAGATCGAGCAATTCGGAGCGCACCGCAAGGCCACCCAGCCGCCCGGGGCCAGCATGGGGTCGATGTTCAAAAATCCGAACGGTGATTATGCCGGGCGCCTGATCGAAGCCGCAGGATTGAAGGGCGCCCGCATCGGCAATGCCGAGATCAGTCCACTGCATGGGAATTTCTTTATCAACTATACCAACACCAAAGCCGATGACATCCGGGCCCTGATCGAGCTGGTGCAAAAGACGGTAAAAGAAACCCAGGGCGTGGACCTGGAGCTGGAAATCGAATTGATCGGAGAATGGAACGTTTGATCGTGCAAACGTTGAAACGCTATGGATAAACTTCACGTGGCAGTACTGTTTGGCGGACGATCCGGTGAGCATGAGGTCTCGCTGATGTCCGCGCGTTCCGTCCTGTCGGTGCTTGACCCTGCCAAATACGAGGTGACGCAGATCGGCATCACGCACGAAGGAAAATGGCTGACCGGTGAAGATGTTATTGGCAAATTCGAAAACGGCAAACTGGATGGCCTGGATCATTTCCTGCTGTCCCCGGACCCTTCCGACAGGCAGCACAACATCGATGTTTTCTTCCCGGTGCTGCATGGAACGTTTGGCGAAGACGGGACCCTCCAGGGACTGTTCGAGCTGGCGGATGTGGCTTATGTTGGCGCCGGCGTTACCGGCTCCGCAGTTGCCATGGACAAGGGTGTATTCAAGGATGTTATGGTTGCCAACAACATCCCCGTTGTGGATACGATGGTGGTGCTGCGGGCCGAGATCGAAAAGGATATGCTGGCTGTGATCGATAAGGCAGAAATGCTGAGCGACTATCCGCTGTTCACCAAGCCCGCCAATCTTGGCTCGTCGGTCGGCGTGACGAAGTGCAGCAACCGTTCCGACCTGCAGGAAGGTTTGATGGAGGCCGCTTCGTTCGATCGCCGTGTTCTTGTCCAGAAGGGAATCTGGAACGCGCGTGAGATCGAGGTCAGCGTGCTGGGCAATGACGATCCGGTCGCTTCGGTCCCGGGCGAAGTCCTGCCTAGCCGCGAGTTCTATTCATACGAATCGAAGTACGTCGATGGCACATCCGGCCTGGTCATTCCTGCCGACCTGCCCGCCGATGTCGCCGGACAGATCTGTGACTATGCCGTCCGTGCCTATAAGGCAATCGACTGCGCCGGAATGGCGCGCGTCGATTTTTTTGTGGAAAGGGACACGAACCGGGTCTATCTCAACGAGCTGAACTCGATCCCCGGATTTACCAAGATCAGCATGTATCCCAAGCTGTGGGAGGCCAACGGGCTTCCTTACAGCCAGCTGGTGGACCGTTTGATCGAGCTGGCCATGCAGCGCAAGTTGGAGCGTGACCGCACGTCCTATACCTATCGGAGTAATGGATGAGTGAGAAGAACGATCTGAGCCGCGCCGAACAGGTACGCCTGCGCCGTGAGAGTAATACGTCGAGGCGGGTGCAGCGCGCCAGGCGCGAGTCAACGCGTCCCGCGCCCCCGGTTACGTCGCGTACCCGGCAGGCGTTTGTCACTGAAAAGCGCAAACCGGCCCGCAATGCCCGGCGCCGTTTCCAGATCGCACTGCCTGCCTCCCGCCGGGAGACGCGCACGCTCAGCATTCCGCGTCCACGGGTTGGGATGCGATTGCTTTCCTTTCTACTGACACTCGTGTTTGGTGCAGCCATTTATTTTGCGTACAACCTTCCGCAGTTCCGTGTGGCTCAGGCGCAGATCACCGGTAACCAGATCATCCCGGCCGAGGAGCTGAACGCGGCTATGAGCATTATGGGCCAGCCCATCTTTTTGCTCAAGCCCGCCGAACTGGAGACACGCCTGCGCCTCAATTATCCGGAGCTGGTCTCGGTCGATGTAAGTGTCTCTCTGCCGAATATTGTGTCTGTGGTTGTGTTGGAGCGCAAACCGGTCGTCCGCTGGGAGCAGGGAGGCAGCTACACCTGGATCTCGGAGGACGGTGTGGCTTTCCGCCCTCGCGGAGAGATCGGATCGCTGATCTCTGTGATCGCAGTCTCTGCACCTGCCTTGGAACTGAGTGCGCCTGATCCGCTGAACCCGGTTCCGTTCATCTCCACTGAGATGATCCGGTCACTGCAGGGACTGGCCGGTCACGTCCCGCCGGGGATGTCGATCGTGTACGATCCCATCCAGGGATTTGGCTGGACCGACCCGCGCGGCTGGCAGGTTTATTTCGGAACGAGTGCAAGGGACGTAGAGCTGAAGGTGCGAGTGTATGAATCGATGGTCAATTCACTGACCCAGAGAGGCATACGTCCTGCATTGATCAATGTGATGTATCCGACAGCGCCTTATTACAGGCTCAGCCAGTAAGGATGACAGTCGTGGAAATAATTTTCGGCGAAAGATGAGTGAAATTATGGAAGAAATCGTTGTAGGCATAGACGTTGGAACAACCAAGGTATGCACGCTGGTGGGACGGGTGGAGGACAACAAATCCATCCGCATCCTTGGTGTGGGCATCGAGCCTTCGGAAGGCATCCGCAAGGGCATCATTATCGATCTTGCAGCGGCTTCCCAGGCGATCACGCGCTCGGTCGAGAAAGCGGAATCGACATCGGGGCTCGAGATCACGTCCGCGCTGGTGAGCATGGCAGGCGCGCACGTCGCATCGGTGAACAGCCGCGGCGCGGTGGCGGTCAACGGGAACGCGATCGACGACTATGATGTGGTCAATTCCCTTGACCAGGCGCGCTCGGTCGCCATCCCGCATGACCGCGAGATCATTCACGTCATCCAGCGCGGTTTCGCTGTAGATGGGCAGGACGGCATCCGCAATCCCAAAGGGATGCATGGCTACCGTCTGGAAGTGGAGGCGCATATCATCACCGCCTCCGCCGCGACCGGAGATAATCTGCGCCAATGCGTGGGCGCGGCGGGTGTGGATATCCAGCAGTTTGTGCTGAACCCGCTGGCGTCTGGCGAGGTCGTGCTGACCGAGCAGGAACGCCAGATGGGCGTGGCAGTCTGCGACATCGGCGGCGGCACGACCGACCTGGCAATCTATGTCAACGGGGATGTGTGGCATACGATGGTGCTGGCCGTGGGTGGCAACCACGTCACACAGGATATTGCCCACGGTCTGCGACTTTCCTTTGCCCAGGCAGAGGATGTCAAGAAGCAGCAGGGATTTGCGTACCGCTCGGGTGTGGGCTCCGAGGAGTATTTTGCGATCCGCCCGTTCGGTGAAGAACGGCCGGTGCAGATCAATCGCCAGGAGATGGCGCACATCATCGAAGCGCGCGTGGCGGAGATCTTTTCCCTGACCCTGCAGGAGATCAAGCGTTCCGGGTATGACGGTCTCCTGCCGGCGGGCATGGTGCTTACAGGCGGTTCGGCTGCACTGCCGGGTATCAAGCGTGTGGCATCCCAGGTGTTGGGCATGCCGGTTCGTACTGCGCAGCCGGAGAATTTATCGGGGCTTGTGGATCGGTTGAACTCACCTGCCTATTCGACAGGTGTAGGCTTGCTACGATGGGCGCTCTCCATGCATGATCAAGACTTAAGCATTGGACGCGAGCGTCGCTCGAAAGGAGAAAAGCGTATGGATTTTGGTTTTGTCAAGAAGATTATCGGTCGTATCTTGCCGTAACAGAGTACCAGACTCTTAAGGTGTTGCCTTAAGGCAGGTTTTATTTTGCGAACAGCCAGTATGAACGAAATCGCCTGATCGCAAAGAAAACCCTAGGCATCTTTCGGGTATGTGCTCTTAAAATTTCATGATACGGAGTCAAACACAAGTATCATCAAACCTAATTTTTTGATGGAGGTAGACATGGACTCGACCAACAAGCAAGTCATCGAACAACCGTCAGAATCAATCGCCCGTATTAAAGTCATCGGTGTGGGAGGCGGCGGATCCAATGCCGTCAACCGCATGATGGATGAAGGGATTCAAGGCGTTGAATTCATCGTCGTGAATACCGATGCCCAGGCATTGACCCTGACGAATGCTCCGACCCGCGTGAGACTCGGCGAGAAGCTCACCCGCGGCCTGGGAGCAGGCGGCGACCCTGAGATCGGACGAAAGGCCGCCGAAGAATCCGCAGATGAGCTGTATAACGTGCTGAAAGGCTCGGATATGGTCTTCGTCACGGCGGGCATGGGCGGTGGGACAGGCACCGGCGCGGCGCCCGTTGTCGCGCAGGTGGCCAAGGAAAGCGGCGCCCTGACGATCGGCGTGGTGACCCGTCCGTTCAC
>DATAKV010000484.1:0-6113 GCA_036261375.1 Anaerolineales bacterium | reverse complement strand
CGGCAAAGCCCTGACCGAACTGACACCCGAGCAGGTGATCGAGACGATCGAAAAGTCTGGCCTGCAGGGACGCGGCGGCGCCGGCTTCCCGACCGGGCGCAAGTGGAAATTCGTCCGCATGGCGAAGGGCGAGAAGAAATACATCATTTGCAACGCGGACGAGAGCGAGCCCGGCACCTTCAAGGATCGCATCGTGCTCGAAGGTGACCCGCACACGATCATCGAAGCGATGGCAATCGCCGGCTTTGCCCTCGGCGCGGATGAAGGCTACATCTACATTCGCGGCGAATACGGTCTTGCCTACCGCCGCCTGCAGCACGCCATCGAACAGGCTGAGGAATACGGCTTCCTTGGCAAGAACATTTTCGATACCGGCTTCAACTTCCACATCCACCTGCACAGCGGTGCGGGCGCCTATGTCTGCGGCGAGGAAACGGCTCTGATCGAATCGATCGAAGGCAAGCGCGGAGAGCCGCGCTCACGCCCGCCCTACCCGGTCACACACGGACTGTGGAACAAGCCGACCCTGGTCAACAACGTGGAGACCCTGGCAAACATCCCGGCGATCATCCGGCATGGCGCAGAATGGTATCGCTCGTTCGGCACACCTTCCAGCCCGGGAACGAAGGTGTACACGATCATGGGCAACGTCAACTTCACGGGCGTGATCGAAGTGCCGATGGGCATCACCCTGCGGGAAGTGATCAATATCTATGCTAAAGGGATGAAACCCGGCAGCGTGCTGCGCATCGCCCAGACCGGTGGCTCGAGCGGCTCGATCATTCCGGCCAGTCTGCAGGATACGCCGATGGACTTCGAGTCCTTCCGTAAGGCGGGCGTCTCCCTGGGCTCGGGCGCCCTGCTGATCTGCGACCAGAACACCTGCATCGTGGACCTGGTCAAGGTGCTGCTGCAGTTCTTCCGCTTTGAATCGTGTGGGAAGTGCACGCCCTGCCGCGTCGGCACCCAGCGCGCCTATGAGATCGTCGACCGCATCTCACAGGGCCAGGGCCGCACCGAGGATTTGGATACCCTGATCGGCATCGCCCAGGAAATGGAACGGGCCTCCAACTGCGGCCTGGGCCAGACCGCCGCTGTCCCGATCCGTGACATGCTCAAACATTTCCGGACGGAAACCGAAGCACACATCCTTCTGGGGACCTGTCCCACAGGTATATGTGCGATGACCCCGGAACTTGAAACGGTGTAATTGAGGATAAAGAGGAACGCATGGTACAGATTACGATCAACGATAAAAAGATCGAGGTTCCCGAGGGAACGACAGTTTTGCGGGCGGCCGAGATGGCTGGCATCAACATCCCGCGCCTGTGTGAGCACAAGGAGCTGACCCCCTACGGCGGCTGCCGCCTGTGCATTGTGGAAGTCCAGGGCGTGCGCGTGCCGATGGCCTCCTGCACATTGCCGGTCAACAACGGCATGGTGGTCAACACGGAGAGCGAGGCGCTGAAGAAATCGAGAAAGTTCATTCTTTCGATGCTTTTCAGCGAGCGCAACCACTTCTGCCCGTTCTGCCAGGTCAGCGGTGGGGACTGCGAACTGCAGAATGCTGCCTATGCCGAAGAGATGACCCATTGGCCGATCCAGCCGGGTTGGAACAACTTTGTCGTCGATACCACCCACCCCTACTTTGTGCTGGACAATAACCGCTGCATCCTGTGCCGGCGCTGTGTGCGGGCCTGCGCCGAGATGGCTGGCAACTTCACTTTATCTGTGGCCGAGCGCGGCGCCAAGAGCACCATCGTCGCCGATATCGATATCCCTCTCGGCGAAAGCACCTGCATTAAGTGCGGAAGCTGCGTCCAGGTCTGCCCGACCGGCGCGCTGATCGACAAGACCAGCGCCTACCTGTCGCATGATGTGGACTTGCAGGAAGTCAGGTCGATCTGCCAGGGCTGCTCGGTCGGCTGCTCGAACAAGATCCTGGTCCGCGACAACCGCATCGTGCGCATCGAAGGTGATTGGGACGGATCAGTCAATCATGGCGTCCTGTGCGAGCACGGGCGCTACGACCCTGTCACCGAGTCACGCAAGCGCATCACCTCCCCGCTGATGAAGAAGAACGGAAAGCTGGAACCGGTCAGTTGGGAAGAAGCGCTGATGGCCGTTGCCGATACGCTCAAGCCGCTCGCCCACCAGAAGGACGGTGTGGCCGCGATCGCATCCACCCGCCTCCCCACAGAAACTTTAAATGCCTTCAAGAGTCTGTTCGCCGATAAATTTGAGAGCGACCTGGTCACCAGCATCGAAGAAGGCATGCCTACTGCGGCAACTTCGAAGTTCGCGGTAAAACAAGGCGCCTTTGAAGGCAGGCTGGATATGCTGAAGACTGCCGATACCGTCCTGTGCATCGGCGCCAATGTCAGCCGTACCCACATGGTAGCCGGCTTCCTGTTCAAGCGCAACCTGCCCAGGGGCACGCGCCTGATCAACGTCGATCCGGAAGAGACCGCACTCGACGACCTGGCCAGCCTCAGCCTTAAGAATAAACCCGGCTCCGACCTGGCGCTCATCACCGGACTGCAGGCGATCATCGTCAAGGAAGGCCTGGGACGATCAGCGCTCGCGATTGCCGATGCTGATGCACAGATCGAACGAGCCATCCGCGAGACCGGGATTTCCCTCGAGCCACTGACCCAGGCCGCACGGATCCTGGCCAACTCGATCACACCTGTCATCCTGTTCGGCAAGGGCGTCACCGCCCAGCGCGATGAATGTCTCATCGAAGAGCTTTACAAGCTGGCCGTCCTGGTCGGCGCCGTGGATAGTGAACGGGCCGGACTCCTGTCGATCAAGGGCGAGGCGAATAGTCTCACTGCCGCTCTGCTCGGACTGGATAAAGTCTTCGATCTCAATGGTCAGAAAGCTGTCTACGTCGCTGTTGGAGATGATTATGTCTCCCGCTCGCTGGTGGAACGCACTTCCAAGGCTCCTTATCTCGTGGTGCAGGCCAGCTATATGTCCAGGCTGACCGAGCAGGCGGATGTCGTCCTGCCGGTAACAATCTGGTCCGAACAGCAGGGTCACTATCTGAACCTGGATGGCCGGCTGCAAAAGGCTGAACAGGCAGTCGCCGCCCCCGAGCTGGTCCGTGATAACTTGGCGGTCTTGAACGAGCTGGCGATGCGCATGAACTTGTCCCTGGATACAAATTGGCAGCAGGCCATTCGCAGCGGCTGCTCCAGTGTTAGCTTGAATTGAGGATGTTATGACTAAACCGAAAATTGCTTCCGATTGGATCTGCGGCTGCGCGGGCTGCCACATGTCCCTGCTCGATATGGATGAGCGCATTCTGAAGATCGTCGAGCTTGCCGACCTGCGGTCGACTCCCATTACCGATTTGAAGGAGCCCGATGAAGCCGGCGTGGATGTGGGTGTGCTGGAAGGCGGCATTAACAACAGCGCCAATGAAGAGGTCGCTCACAAGATGCGCAAGCGCGCCAGGATCTTAGTGGCTCTCGGGGACTGCGCAGTGTTCGGCGGTGTGCCGGCCATGCGCAATTTCTGCGGTGTCGAAGCGGCGCTCAAGCGGGCCTACGTCGAGGCCGAGAGCAATGAACCCGGCAGCCAGATCCCGGATGATCCGGAGCTGGCAACCATGACCCAGACGCGCGCCATCCATGAAGTGATACCGGTCGACTTCAATGTCCCGGGCTGCCCGCCGGATGCGGATACGATCTTCTACGTCCTCTCCGAGCTGGCGCAGGGACGCAAGCCGGAAATCAAGGATGAATACCTGCACTGGCACTAAGCCGCGGGTCACTGGAGAACAGAATGACACAAAAAATTACGATTGAACCCGTTACCCGTATCGAAGGCCATGCCAAGGTGACCATCCACATGCTGGAGGATGGTAGTGTTGGCCGGGCCTACATGCACGTCAACGAATTCCGCGGCTTCGAAAAATTCTGCGAAGGTCGCTTGTATTTTGAGATGCCGCAGATCACCCCGCGCATCTGCGGGATCTGTCCCGTCAGCCATCACCTGGCCGCCGCCAAGGCCAGCGACGCGCTCACCGGCCAGACTCCGCCCCGCCCTGCCAGCCTGCTCCGTGAGCTGATGCACATGGGACAGATTGTCCAGAGCCACGGCATGCACTTCTTCGAGCTGGCCGGACCCGACCTGCTGCTCGGCTTCGATGCTGCACCTGAGATCCGCAACGTGGTCGGATTGATCGGTGCCAATCCTGACCTGACAGTAAAAGCTGTCCAGCTGCGAAAGTTCGGCCAGAACGTCATCAAGATCCTGGGCGGGCGGCGCATCCATCCGGTCTTTGCAGTGCCAGGCGGTGTGAATAAGGCCCTGACCCAGACCGAGCGCGACTCCATCCTGGACGGCATCGATGCTGCCATCGAGACCACCCAGGTCGGTTTACAGATCATGAAGGACTGGGCATCGAAGAACGCCGAAGACATCGACAAGTTTGCCGTCTTCCCCACCGGTTATTTCGGCCTGACCACAGCCGAGAATGCACTCGAACTATACGATGGGAACATCCGTCTGATCAGCCGGGAAGGCGCCGAGCTCGAACGCTTCCCGGTGGGAGATTATCTGGAATACATCCAGGAGCATGTGGAGCCGTGGTCGTACCTGAAGTTCCCCTTCTACAAGAAGATGGGCTACCCGGACGGCGTCTACCGCGTCGGCCCGCTGGGACGGCTGAACCTGGCCGAGAAGATTGACACCCCGCTGGCAAACGATGAGCTCAAGATCTTCAAGAGCTTGAACAATGGCAAACCGGTCGAAAATACCCTGTACTATCATTATGCTCGGCTTATCGAAACGCTGTTCGCCATCGAACGAATCCGCGTATTGTGTGAAGACACCGACATCCTCAGCACCGACATCCTCAACACCCGAAAGAACTATACCGGGCACGGCGTGGGCGTGATCGAAGCGCCGCGCGGCACCCTGATCCATGACTATACCGCCGATGAAGACGGCAAGCTGACCCGGGTCAACCTGATCGTCTCCACCGGGCACAACAACTGGGCAATGAGCAACGCCGTAGACAGCGTCGCCAAGACCTATGTCAAGGGACCGGACGTCCATGAAGGGATGCTGAACCGGGTCGAGGCCGCCATCCGTGCCTATGACCCGTGCCTGTCCTGCTCCACCCACGCGGTCGGCCAGATGCCCATCCAGCTGGATATCGTTGCACCGGATGGTTCATTGGTCAAGACACTGAAACGCGACTAGGGCTTCCTGTTCACCCAAAGGAGATCTACATGACAACAGTTCGAAAGATACTTGATGAAAAAGCCGAAGCGAAGATCTACACGGTCCCTTCCTCTGCGACCGTCTTCGAAGCGCTGCTCGTGATGTGCGAAGGCAATACGGGCGCAGTGCTGGTGACCGAAGACGAGAAGATCGTTGGGATCTTCACCGAGCGTGACTATGCACGTGAAGGCGAGATCAAAGGCCGCTCCGCCAAGGACACGATCGTTGGCGATGTGATGACCAGCCAGATGGTCCTGATCAAGCCGGAGACCACCCTGGAAGAGTGCGCCGAACTGATGGGCAAGTATCACGTCCGCCACCTGCCCGTGCTCGACAAGGATCGTGTGGTCGGTGTGGTCTCCATTCGCCGTCTGGCCGAAGGCCTGCTTGCCGAGCAAAAAGGTACAATAGTCAAGCTGGAGAGCTACATTCTGGGAAGTGGATACGGAGAATAGGTTTACAAGAGATTTCGGGGCTCTCTTTCAATTTCATCCGGCGGACCGGGTACGGGAGGGTACTGTCTATCCCCGTCCTGAGTCCGCCTGTTTATTGGAATAGAACATTTCAGATACTCGCATGAAAAAAGTACTGTTGATCGGTTACGGAAACCCGGACCGCGAAGATGACGGGGTAGCCTGGCATATCCTGCGGGCTCTGGCGGAAAAACTTGGGCTGGAGGCACCTTCATCCTATGAAGATGAATTCCCCGAACATCCTCTGCTTGAATTTGCCTTTTATCTGCAGCTGACGCCTGAGATGGCCGAGGATATCAGCGCGTATGAGCATGTCTGTTTTATCGATGCACATACAGGCAGCATCCCTGAGCCTGTCCGCTTGATCGATGTGGAGAGTGAATTCCAGGCATCGCCGTTCAC
>DATAKV010000478.1:0-8443 GCA_036261375.1 Anaerolineales bacterium | reverse complement strand
CGGCGAAGATCCTGGAAGAGGCGGGCATCGACATCCGCTCGGCAAAATTCTGGCAGGGCGGCTTCGATGTGCTGGATAATCTGGTGGATGAGCTGGAAAAGTTGTAGGCAGTTGGAAGGTTTAAGGTTCCAAGATAAAAGTTGAGCCCAGACTGGTAAACAAGCCACAGCTTGTTTACCAGTCTTTTTAAGAGTTAGCGGTCCATACCCTTCAGAATTTCACTGCATATTTCCTCGGGCGTTTTGTCTTTGGTGTAGATGATCTGTTTCGCCAACTGCCGGTTCGAAGGATGCCTGATGAAGGTTTCATTCAGCTCGAACAATTCGTCGGTAAACTCTTTCCCCGCTTTGGTCAGCATTTGTATCAGTCGGCGTTTCAAGATCTCAGCCGACTCCTCCGCATCCGGCGAGGGAAGCAGCAGGATCACATGAGGATAGGGCGCCAGCGCCTTCTCCACCCGTGCCAGGAGATCGGCTTCGTCATAGACCGAGTTGCTGGCTCCGAAATCGATGACGCCGTGATGCTCCGCCAGGACCATTTCCACCATCCGGGCTTCGAAGGATTTGCTGTAGCGCATGACATCCCGGACTCCCTCGCCCGAAGCGGCGGCCGTTTGATCGTAGCCGACCTTCACATAATAGGCCGGTCGAACGCTGTCGACCGAGCAAAACGGCATGTCCAGTTTCTCGGCTACCAGACGCCCCACGGTCGTTTTCCCGGCACCAAGCGGACCGATAAGAATGATGGAGTTCATCCTAGCTGACTCAGGACCTAACGGTTTGCGCTCCCCGGCCTTACTCGGTAACGGAGGAAAACCACACCACTGCTAAAGGCGCGTTCCTCCAAAAGCTCCAACTCCAGGCGAACGTCGTCGGGCAGGGACGGCTTGCCGCCTCCGACCACGATCGGCGCAATGTACAGCTGACACTCGTCGATCAGCCCTACTCGAAAGGCGTGGGCGGCGATCTCAGGACCTCCGATGGAGATGTCTTGTTCGGAAGTCTTTTTCAACTGCTGAATGGCTTGCGGATCGAAGTTTCGCTCGATGCGCGTCCTGCGGGTAGAGACGGCCTCCAGGGTCCTGGAGTACACGATTTTGTCGGCTGACTGCCAGATCTCTGCGTAGTCGCGCATAAAGGGGGACTCGGCGGCGAGGCTGGGCTCGGTCTCCCAGACCATCATCGTTTCATACATCCGGCGCCCGTAGAGATGGATGCCGGCCGAGCGCTCGAGGTCGTTGACGAACCGGTGCACTTCTTCGTCGGGTTCTGCCCAGTCGAACCTGCCGCTCTTGTCTTCGATGTAGCCGTCGAGGGATGTCATTGCCGAGTAGATCAGGTGAGCCATAGCACGTCTCCTTTGGTAGTTCGGTCGTCAGCGCACTGCTTTCTTTACGAGCTGACCGATCTTTGCCTCTGCGGTGGGGGTCAGCTCCTTCAGCGCAAAGGAGGTCGGCCACATGGCGCCATCGTCGATGTTCGCCGTGTCGTTGAAGCCGAACGTCGCGTACCTGGCGTTGAACTTGTGCGCGCTCTGGAAGAAGCAGACGATCTTGCCGTCCTGGTTGGCGTAGGCGGGCATCCCGTACCAGGTTTTCGGCGAGAGACCTGGCGCGCTGGCTTTGACGATCTCATGGAGGCGACTGGCCATCGAACGGTCCGGTTCCGGCATTTCGGCGATCTTTGCCAGCAGTTCGCTTTCCCCTTCGGCCCTGCTCCTGTTCGCTCGCTCTTCCGCCTTCAGCTCTTTGGCGCGCTCCTTCATCGCAGCTTTTTCTTCTGCTGTGAAACCTGCACCAGACTTCTTGGTGGACTTTTTCGTATCTGACTTGGTGCTCATGGAAATCTCCTTATCTGACTTGGGGTGTTTTGGTACCTTGCATCTATATGAATTTAGTTATATAATAAAGATACTTGATTGTAAAGATAATGTCAAGAGCATCTCTATGACGAAATCCAGAAAGACAGACTTGAAGAAACGAGCCCTGATTGCGGTGAGGGAATATGGTGTTCATTTGACGCTGTTCCGAAATGCGATGAGTGAATGGGCAGGCCTTAATGCAACCGACATGGAATGTCTCAGGCTGCTCTTTCTCAAAGGCGTTGCCACGCCTTCTGAGCTTGCCAGGCAAACAGGCCTTACATCTGGTGCGACGACTGCCATGCTCGATCGGCTTGAAAAGGCGGGCTTAATTGAGCGGCGACCCAATCCCGATGATCGCCGCGGGACGCTGATCACTCCCGCAGAATCGGCTGCCGAAAGAGCCGCGTCATGGTTTGAATCGGCGAGAAACGCACAGGACAAATTGATTTCCAGTTATTCGGAAGGTGAGCTGGAAGTCATTGCCGATGTCTTTGAACAATTTACAAAACTATGGGATCAGGAACGCGAGAAGATACGAAGAGATCAGTAGGGGCAAATCGCGCCACATCAGCGCCAGTGTGACGGCTAGGTGCATGGTTCACTTATACCGATGCAACCGCCTGTGCAATCACCTCAAACACCGACAGCGCCGGCTCTTCATCCGCAGCACGAAATACAACGATACCGCGCGGCGTCAAACCGGGACATCGCGGGTCATTCTCCTGTGTACGGATCGATGTGTTTCCCTGTCTACCTTCCCTCAAACACCCTGACCAACTCTTCCTTTATCCCCTTCGTCGTCTCCGCAAATTCGATCCCCGTCCGTTTGACCGCGGCCTGCACGGCGTAGTCAAACTGGTATCCCTGTCTGGGGGAATCCAGGTTCAACCCGGTGTTTGAGTCACGCGGCGGGAGCGACTTGGCCCGGCGCAGATCCCGCAGGTCGGCGCTGGTGGGATGGACGAGACAACGCCATTTTGACGTGTTTACCCGTTATTCTGGCTTTACTCGGGAAGGTATCATCTGGCGGGATTGAGGAGCCCGGGCAAGAAGCTGCCTGTTCACAGATCGAGTGGGACAGGTCGCCAGGAGGGCAATAATGGGGATCGACTCGGCAAAGACTCGCAGCTCATAGGGCCAGCCCAGGGTCAGATGCAGGCCAAGTTGAACGGGAAAGATCGTTAAGAAGGCAAAGCGCAGAAAGACCGGCTTTTGGGTCCATCCCCGGAGGATGAAATAGCTGATGATCGCCAGGCAGGCTCCAAAGGCGAGGGTCAGGGGGAGATATGCCGCATAGACATTAAGTACATGCCGCCAGGACAATATGAATGGCGCACCCGGAAGATCCGCAAAGCCTGCCATGGTAAACATCCGGATCAGAAAATAGGCCAGCCCCTGGTAGACACAGCCGTAGAACCAGTGACGGCGGGAGATTGGTCCGTGAACATAATAGGCAGCATAAAAGAGCGATATCAAAAATGTCGTTTCCCGATTTAACGTGGCCAGAGGGAAAAGAATGTAATAAAACCAGAACCTCTGGTGGGCAAGCGTCCACAGGCTGAGGGCGAAGAAGCCAGGAGTCGCTAGATCGTACACTTTTGATTCCTGGATGAGGACAATGAATAATGCTTCGCAGGCGAGGAAGGCGACCAGAGAGCCGCGTTCATCCTTCAGGAATGTGTCAGACAAAAGCTTGATCGAATAGTATGTTGCGACCGAAAAGAAGATCACCACAACGGCCAGCGCGGATACAGGGCCGATCCTGAAAATTTGATCCAATGCCCGCGCAAGCAAAGGGAGAAGCACTCGATAGACAAAGGGCCTCATTTCCTGGGAGGTTGCCACATTGTAAAGGTCCAGATAGCCGCGCCGGTCGAGCCAGTATAAAAAGATCTGGTACGCGCTAAAGGCGACCATTCCGGCAAAGAGCTTGTCTAGATATTTCTTCATTGCATATGCTCTACGAACACAAATTCGACGCGGGCGAACACCGCATGATGGAGATGCGCAGACTGGCTGTATTTTTATCCTGCCTGTGCTGCTATCTATTTCGTCTGAGATCGTGAGTGAAATGCCTGTAAATGTCCCGACCCGGAGGCATAGAATAAGATTGTTCCGATTATTGTGCAGGCCTGGCAAACAGGTATCTGACAATCATCACTTGGCATGTATGCTTTTTGTTCTGTGAAAGTTACAGCTCTTGGGGTCCCCACATACTGGTTCTAGCTATTTTGCAAGGAAGGACTGCAGCTGACTTTGTGTCAGCACCTGCGTGATCTCTGAGAACTCGATCCCCGTCCGTTTGACCGCGGCCTGCACGGCGTAGTCGAACTGGTATCCCTGTTTCGGGGAATCCAGGTTCATCCAGGCGTGCGAGTCACGCGGCAGGAGCCGCTTGACGGTCGGTTCCAGAAAGCTCACGAGCGTGAATACTTCCCAGGGCAGGTAGACCTTGCCCGAGCGCAACTCCGGGGAGTGGAGCAGGTCCGGGTCCATGGGATGTACCTGTTCGGGAGCTGGACGCGTCCCCTCCGGCTGGCGGGCAAGCCACAGGTCGATGTAGTTGCTGTGGGCATAGAAGTCCTGGGCGGTGTGGGTCAGCCTTCCAAAGGCCTTCCAGGCGGTACCGGGATCGTCAGCCATCAGGGAGATGCGCACCAGTGAGCGCTTCTTCTCGATGTAGCTGTACGAGGCTTCGAAAGCATTATTGTCGAAATGGTATTCGTCGTGGCCGATCTGACCGCGCAAGCGATCCTGGTACAGGTTGGCCTCGACGATCTTCTGCAGCGCGGCCGGACTGAAATGCTTTTCAAGCGCCTTTGTTGTAATCTGGATGTGATAGACCCGGTTCATTCGTGCCCGAATTATACGGCATTGGTTACCCACAGGGTGCGCTTCGCTTATAATAACGGCATGAGTTTTTACACCTCCAAAGGGGATGATGGGACCACCAACCTGCTCGGCGAGGGACGCGTGGCCAAGTACCATGCCCGCATCGAAGCCGTGGGGACCCTCGACGAATCGACCGCGGCCCTCGGCCTGGCGCGCGCCCAGTGTCTGGACCCGCTCTCGGCGCCGATCCTGCTCGAGACGCAGCGCGACCTGTATAAGTTAATGGCCGAAGTGGCCGCAACACCGGAAAACGCAGAGAAATTCCATTTTATTGACGAATCTCGTGTCGCCTGGCTCGAGCAGCGAACGGATGAATTGAGCGGGATCGTCGAGATGCCGAAGGAGTTCATCCTGCCCGGCGATTCCCTGGCGGGCGCGGCGTTGTCCCTGGCGCGGGCCATCATCCGCCGTGCGGAACGCCGCGTGGTTGAATTGTTTGACCTCAACGAGTTGAGCAACCCCGATCTGCAGCGATATCTGAACCGCCTGTCGTCGCTGTGTTTTGTGCTGGAATTGCTGGAAAATAAGGCCGCCGGGCACAAGACGACCCTGGCAAAATCGTAGGCAAAAATGGGGAGCGGACGGCTGTCCGCCCCTACCGTCGATCATATGACAGGCACATTCCTCAACATCGCAACCGTGATCCTTGGAAGTATCCTCGGCCTGATCTTCGGCGCGCGCATCCCCGACAAACTTAAATCGACTGTGATCGCCGGCATGGGTCTCTTCACTGCTGCCATGGGACTGCAGATGTTCCTGAACACGGAGAACCCGCTGATTGTCCTGGGCGCATTATTGATCGGCACGCTGCTCGGCGAGTGGTGGCGGATCGAGGATGGATTGCACCGCCTGGGGGAATTCCTAGAGCAGCGGTTCTCACGTGAAGAGGACGACGGCTCGAACAGGTTCGTGCGCGGCTTCCTGACCGCCTCGTTGTTATTCTGTGTGGGCCCGATGACCATCCTCGGCTCGATCCAGGACGGGTTGACCGGCGATTACAACCTGCTGGCAGTCAAATCCGTGCTGGATGGGTTTGCCTCCATCGCCTTCGCTTCCACACTCGGGATCGGCGTGGCATTTTCGGCGATCATCATCCTGGTCTACCAGGGCGGCATCAGCCTGCTGGCCGGCCAGCTGGATGCGGTCGTGACGCCCTCCATGATGAACGAATTGACCGCAACGGGGGGCGTGATCCTGATCGGTCTCGCCTTAAGCAGCCTCCTGGAGATCAAGAAGATCCGCGTCGGGAACATGCTGCCCGGGCTGGCGGTCGCGCCCTTGATCGTCTGGGTGATTAGCCTGTTCCAGAATTGATCCGGCAAGAGAAAAGAAAACCCAACGACCACTGTCAAAGTAAAACGGATGCGGTTGCTTCAACCGCCCCGTTGCGCGACCAGCTTCTCGATGGCCTTGCGCGTATAAGCATCGAGCGGAAGCTGCACCGCCGCCTCCAGCCGGACCCAAACGTATTCCTCGGCTTCATCGTTCAGCTGCACGTTGCTCGACCGGGTCTTGCAGGCGTAATCGAAAAAGATGAAATGCCTGGGCTTCCAGAAGGACGGGTCATGGATGAACTCCTGGAACAGGATGAATTCCAGGTCGTACACATCCAGCCCGGTCTCCTCCTTCGCTTCGCGGAAAGCCGCCTCTTCGATGCGCTCTCCCAGCTCCACATGCCCGCCCGGGACCACATACCTGCCGGGCCATTTATGGCTTTTCAACAGGAGAAGCTCACCAGAGGGGTTAAAGATGAATACGCCAACGGTCGGTTCGGGGAAGATTTGTTCAGCCATTAAGACACCTATCCAAGGAAGGCAATGACCAGGATGCCGCCAAAGATGACCGCCGACCCCAGTACGCGCATGACTCCCATTTTTTCCTTCAGGAACCACCAGCCTGCGATCGCGCCAAAGACTACACTGACCTCGCGGATCGCACCCGAATAGCTAAGAGGGGCAAGTGAATACGCCATAACAGCCAGCATGTAGGCGGCCACCCCCAGAATGCCCGTGATCAATAGTTTAAATCCCTGCTCCCTGAATTCCTGCCACAGGCGGCTCCAGCCATACTGGCGAACAATGAACGGCGTGATCGGGACGGGCACGAGCGTGAACATGGTCATCACGTAGGCCACGGCATGCCCGTTCTTAACGGCCGCCCCATCGATGGCAGAGTAAATGGAAATCAGCATTGCCAGGAATATCGCCACAGCAACACCTTTGAAGTGCAGGCGGGTGACATTGGCCCTCGCCAGCGTGCTGATGCCGATGATGAGCAATCCAAGGATGATCAATCCCAGCCCGAGCAAGCCTCCAGCCGTTGGTTGCTCATCCAGGAAAAGAAAGGACCACAGGGCCAGGAAGGCGGGCGCCGCGCCGCGGGCGATGGGATAGATCAGGGAAAACTCGTTATCGTGGTAGGCATACGAAAGCGTAATAAAGTACAGCGCTTCCGCCAGGATGCTAAAAACGGCAAACTTCCACATCTCCCGGACGGGCAGACCCGTAAAAAGAAGTGTGAACAGGGCGATGATCCCGCCTGTGATCACCATCCACCAGCTGGCCACATACTTATCCTTCGATTGTTTGAGAAGCAAGTTCCAGGCAGTGTGCAGGACGGCGCCGGAAAGCAGGAGGGCGATGGCAAGGATCGGCATAATGGGGGTGAATGTACCATAAAAACTTTTGGAGCGACGGAAATTTGTTTGGAAAGTGTAATCTAAGCAATATTGCATTTAATCCATGACGTGTTTATACTGTCGCCACAATTTCAACAAAGGAGAATGTATGAAAGCGTTTCGTCCCGTGCTCTTTTTGACACTGATTTTGCTTGTCGTGGGACTTGCATGTTCCGCGCTGGCCGGCGGGGGGGACACTCCGCCTCCACCTGTTGTCACCGAGGAACCGGTCCAGCCGGTCAATGATCCGCCGACCACGGCACCCGAACCGACCGATGTACCTCCCACCCAGGCCCCGCCGACCCAGGCTGCTCCTGCCGTCGAAGCTCCCCCTGAGGCCCAGGACTTCTATTTGGAGGAATTCGAAGGCGATTATGACCCCGAAAACTGGCAGTACTTTACCCTGGGCGATGGGGATGATGACAACCTGGTCATCGAACAGCAGGACGATCATCTCCTGTTCGACCTGGGCAGTGAAGACCTGTACGTCTACTTCATGTACGCAGCCTACACCTATGAGAACGTCTCCCTCACACTGAATGCTGAGAACCGCGGCCGCAACAATAACAACGTCAGCCTGATCTGCCGCATGAACGATGAAGGCACCCAGTGGTACGAGTTCTCGGTGGAAAGCGGCGGCGTCTGGTACCTGTATGCGTTCGATGAAAAGTACAATATCCTGGATAACGGCGGCACGAATTCGCTCAACCAGGGCCGGGCCGTGAACGAATACAGGCTGGACTGCAGCGGCGATGAGATCACGATGTATGTCAACGGTGATAAGATTAAGACCGTTCAGGACACCCGCTATCTGTTCGACGATGGCTTTGTGGGCTTCAACATATCCTCCCTCAATGTCCTGCCCATTACCGTGGAAGTAAACTCGTTCGAGATCGGTTTCCCGGAATAAAAGTTCTTCTTAAACGAGACTTCCGAAGTCTTTAAGACTTCGGAAGTCATTTCATTTTAATTATAGAGGGGGATCCTTGCCCCATTCACTTTCGATGCCTC
>DATAKV010000477.1:0-13035 GCA_036261375.1 Anaerolineales bacterium | reverse complement strand
CAATTCTATGCTATGATGAATGGCACCTATGCAGGCGGCAAACACTCCCCCGTCCGGTCGCATACCGCACCTGTTGACCACGCTACCGCTGATGTGGTTCTCGCTCGCCTTTCTGGCGGGGATCGTGCTGGGAAGTCTTGTCTCCCTTTCACTCAACCTATGGCTGGCGCTCGCCGTTGCCTTCCTTCTCGCGGCCATCCTGGTCCGATTCGTTCAGCCTTCTTCTCTCAATTCCTCTGCTTCTTTTCTACTTTCCCCTTTTGTTTTCGTTCTCGTATCCGGCCTGTTCCTGGGCGCGGCACGTTACCAGATGTCCGTTCCCCGGTTCGATGCGTTCCACATCGCCTTCTATAACGACCGCGACTACGACCTGCTGATCACCGGCACGATCGTCGAGCCTCCAGACTACCGGGACAACTATACCAACCTGCGCGTCGAAGTCTCCGGCGTGGATACGGGCGATGGCGACCTGCCGGCCGAGGGCCTGATCCTGGTGCGCGTCTCCAACAACCAGACCTACCACTACGGCGAGATCCTGCGCCTGCGCGGCAAGGTGCGCACGCCGCCCGAGAACGAAGATTTCTCCTACCGCGATTATCTCGCTGCCCGCCATATCCACTCCTACATGACCAACGCTTTTGTGACCGTCCTGCCAGGCCGAGGCGGCAACCCCTTTCTGCGGGCAACCTTTGCCATCAAGGACAGGTCTCTTGAGAACATCTACCGCATGTTCCCGGACCCTGAATCCTCCCTGCTGGCGGGCATCCTGCTCGGCGTGGATACCGGCCTGACGGACGAACTGCAGGATGCCTTCAAGAACACCGGCACCGCTCATATCATTGCCATCTCAGGCTTTAACATGAGCATTATCGCCGCGATCTTCGTGACTTTCTTCAGCCGTTTCCTGGGTCCGAGGCGAGGGGCGGCGCTGGCTATCCTGGGGATTGTTACCTACACCATTCTGGTCGGTGGCGGCGCGGCCGTTGTGCGGGCCGCCATCATGGGCAGCCTGGCCCTGTTCGCCAGACAGGTCGGCCGCAGGCAGTTCGCCCTGAACACGCTGCTGGTCGTCGCGCTGTTGATGTGTTTGTGGAATCCGTTGTATATTTGGGATGTTGGGTTCCAGCTTTCGTTCTTTGCCACACTGGGAGTGATCCTGTATGCCGAACCGTTCTCGCGGGTCGCCAACGGGCTCATCACCCGCTACTTCCCTTCCTCCACAGGTGAAAAGGCCGCCAAGCTCTTTTCAGAATTCGTCCTTCTGACGCTCGCCGCCCAGGTTACCACCATTCCGATCATGGCTTATCACTTTCAGCGCATCTCGCTTGTCTCGTTTCTTGCCAACCCGTTTATTCTGCCGGTCCAGCCGGCAGTGATGATCCTCGGCGGGCTGGCGGTGCTGCTGAGCCTGATCTGGTTTCCGCTGGGACAGATCGCAGCCTGGGTTGCCTGGCCATTCGTAGTGTACACCATCCGCATGGTGGAGATGTTCAACCGTATGCCGCACGGGACGCTTGTCCTGGGTGAGCTCTCCATCTGGTTTGTGATCTTCTTCTATATCGTGTTGTTCGCAGTCACGTTTGGCGGATCCCGGTTGCGGGAAGCAGCCGGCTCACTACAAGGACGGGCCAGCACAGTTGGCATTGGAGGCGGTCTGCTCTTCCTGTCTCTCGCGTTGCTCCTGATCTGGCGCGCCGCGCTCTCCATCCCGGACCAGCTCCTGCATGTCACCTTCCTGAATGTCGGCTCGGCGGACGCGGTGCTGATCAAGACTCCCACCGGTGAACACGTCCTGATCAACGGCGGACCAAGCGTGACCACTCTCGCCGACGAGCTTGGACGGCGCCTGCCGGCCTTCAATCGCAGGTTGGACTGGCTGATTGTCGCCGCGACCGAAGAGGAAGATGTCGCCGCCCTGCCGCGCGTCATAGAGCGTTATCCACCGGAGGCGGTCTTGTGGAGCGGGAACCGGCAGGCCTCGTTCTCGTCCCGCGTGCTGAATGAATACATCACACTGCGGGAGATCTTGGTGACCGAAGCGGAGCCCGAACAGATCCTCGACCTGGGGGACGGCGCAACCCTGGAAGTGCTGAGCACCGGGCCGCGCGGCGCCGTCCTGTTGATCGAATGGGATAAATTCCGGGCCCTGTTACCGGTGGGCATGAGCTTCGAAGCCCTGGATGAGCTGCGCGACGGCGCCGACATCGGACCGGTCAGTGTCCTCTCACTGGCCGATTCGGGCTACAGCCCCTCGAACCCGCCCGAATGGATCGCTAATCTGAATCCCGAGATGGTAGTATTGAATGTCAGCGCAGGCGATGAAAACGGCATGCCCGATGGCGAAGTCCTAGAGCTGTTGGAGGATTATCAGCTCCTGCGCACCGACCGGAACGGCTGGGTGGAAGTCACCACCGATGGCAGCCAGATGTGGGTAAATGTGGAACGCCAGTAGCAAAGGGAACGGAAATTCAGGGGTCACCTTCCTTGATTTTCCTCCATGAACCCTGTATAGTAATCCTAGGAGTTGTACGAGATGAGCGAACTGAATATCAATTTGACCCAAGCGCAGGGAAATGTGCCGGTGACCGTCATGCATTTGAAGGGCCACCTTCATGGGGAGACCGAGGGGCTGCTGCTCGAGCGCGCCCGCCAGTCGATCCAGGATGGCTCAAAACATATCCTGCTCGACCTCTCGGGCGTGGACGTCCTCACCAGTGCCGGGCTGCGCGCTATTCACAACATCTTCAACTTGCTCACACCCAAAGGCGATGTGGAAGTCATCCGCCAGCACCGGGATGAGCCCTATAAATCACCCTATTTTAAGCTGGTCTGTCCGAACCCCCAGATCTATTACGTTTTGAACATCGCCGGTTTCCTGCAGAATATCCCGATCTACAACGATATGGAAGAAGCGGTGCAGTCATTTGCCGGTTAGGCTGTTCACGGCCTGTATGAATGTTTCCACCATTCTTTCGATATTGATCTCCTCTTTCACGATCCGGTAGGACTCCTCCCCCATCCTTCGCAGGCGCGCTCTATCCGACAGCGCGTCTTTCATTGCAGCCAGCAGCGCATCGAAATCATCGGGCGCGATCTGCCAGCCGTTCCCCGGCCGGACCAGGTCATCCTGTGTTCCATCTCCCCGGGCCACGATGACCGGCAGCCCGTAGCTCATCGCCTCCTGGACGGCGAGCCCGCCTGTGCCGGACAGGACGAAGAGATCGGCCTGCGTGAAATAAGGCCTGAGTTCCTCCCCATGTCTTGCACCGGTAAACTCAGCAGACGGATAGACCTCACGGGCAAGGGTCTCAAGCGCCTCCCGCTCCGGTCCGTCTCCCACGATCACAAGTCGCGGCTTCGGTTGCAATCGCGCACAGGCGCGCAGCAGCAGGTCGATCCGTTTTCGTGCCTGCAGCCTGCCTACAAAGAGAATAGTCGGTTGAAGGTTCCATGTCGCAGGTCGCTGGGGCTCAGGCGAAGAGGGGGGAGCGGAGACTGAGTTATAGGCAATGAAAATCCTGTCACGCGGAAATCCCAGCTCCGCATACTCCTCTGCGCCGCGCTGGCTGTAGGCGATCAGGGCATCGAATTGATTGATGAATGATTGCCTGCCCCGCTTGCGGATCCCTCCAGCCGGCGAGCCCAGGCCCCAGCCGAGGACCGGCCTGCTTCGGCGGTGCATCCACTTCACCGCCGAAGGTGTCGAAAGGTAGCGCGCGTTCGCTTCCACGATCAACGCGTCCGGGTTCCATTCTTCCAGCCACTCGATCAAGCCTGTCTGATAGCACAGGTAGAACGCGCCGCGCAGCAGGTGGATGTTCCCGCCTCGTCGATACCTCGCAGCCTGCAGCCGGCTGGCGGTCGCGATCCCCTCTTCGGGACGCGGCAGGCCGCTGAAAAGACTCATTCCACCGTCACAGGCGGAGGCGAGTAGGTCAAAAAAGGGAACGCGGTAGCGGGGAAGTACGCGCTGCTGGACGGCCAGCCTGCCGTGAAAGCGATTCATGGGATCGGCTCACACCTTGAAAAGATGACCGCGTATTCATCGCGGTATTGCTCGCACCAATCGGGGGAGGAGCCTGCACTCGCGATCAGCCGTGACTGCGATGCCGCGGATAGGAAAAGGAGATTTACACCTTCACGCTCCACTAAGTCCTCCCATTCCGGCGCGGCATGACCGATTTTCTGGTAGTTCTCCATCTGTTCCGGTGGAAAGACAAAGAAGCGGCTGTCCAGCCACGTCGGACGTGCTGGCAGGAAAAAAGCCAAATAACTCCCGAAAGCAAAGTCGTTCCACATCGGGCCGGGTATGCCGGGATGCGCCTTCAGCCACTCAACCGCCTCAGCCGGGTTGGACTCGGGAGAATAAACAGGAGGAGCATCGGACCACCACCGCTCACGAATACCAGGCAAGTACAGCAGGGATAGAAGAAGGAACATGCCGGCGATCCCGATATTGAATGCAGGGGCTGTCGATTTCACAGGAGTTGAAACCGGGGCTCCCCGCCCAAGTCCCGCCAGCGGACCCGCCGTCATCACGCATAGAATGAACAGGCACCAGACGACATAGCGTATTCCCGAAAATGCCAGCCAGCCGAACCCCAGGAACCAGGCCCATTCCAGTATGGTGGGCCGGCGTGAAGAGAATGATGCAAGCGGAGCGAGCAGTAGTATCCAGGCAAAGAAAATGTTCATCTGCCAGCCCTCATTGGTAGGCGGAAACCATTCGACGCTAAAGAGCTGGTCAGACGGTGAACGGAGCATAAAGTCGAGATAGCGCCAGGTATCCAGGCCGCGTGGGTTAGCAAGAGTTCCGAGTGCTATCAAACCTATGGCGATCCATAAAGGTTTCCGGTTCCCCTTTCCAAAGACCAGCGCCGACCCGGCCAGAACCGGCGCCAGGACAAACGAACCATGCAGATTGGACCAAAGAACTGTGCAAACCGGCAGAAGCCAGAGGGCTCTGTTCCTGCCGTTCTGCCATTGATAAAGTGCATATAAGCAAAGGGCAAAGAGGGGATAGGCAAACAACTGCGTGCGCATCTGCCAGTTGTTCGTGCTGGAGAGCCCCATGATCAATAGGAGGATCGTTGCCAGACGCGGACCCGATGCCTGCCGCGCCAATGCCCAAAGTATACAGAACGTTATAGCAAGCAAAGAGCCACGCAGCAGATACGTCAGCGGCGCGCCACCCAGGTCATGGGCCAGCCAGAAGAACACACCGGCCAGCCAGGGCTGGTACACCACAGGACGGCCGGCCTGAGTCCAGCTGATGGTATCTATGGCAGGCACGGATCCACTTTGAAGAGTTTCCTGTCCAACGCGGAGATACCACCAGTAATCCTGGGCGTGGATGGAAAACAGGTACGAAAGCAGGACCAAGGGCACGACCGCCAGGCTCAGCCACAGAAGATCGTAACTGCGGGATGGGGAGAGTGTCATTCGGGGAGATGAGGCGCCTGCCAGGCCGGCGATTTGTGGACGTGGACCACCTTCCACGTTTCGTTGCGTTTGACGATGACACGGCTCTCGTTATGCGAGGCAACCTTCACACCCTCCGGTGAGGCTGTACTGATCAGCAGGGTATAGCTGGCGATCACCGTATCGCCATAGTTTTGGATGCGCAGGTTCGAGAGGTCGAACCGGGTCGGCGATCTGGCCTTGCCCTCCGAGCCGAATACCGCCCCACGCTCGGCATTGGAAGACATCATAAATTCATGGAAGGGAATGCCGTCGATGCGGTGCGGCGTGATCCACCATTCATACAGGGTCAGGTCCCCGGCGGTGGTCTCATTGTAGGTCTGGATATCGTTCTCCTGAATGGACTGCAAATGTACCTTCAGGAATGCGATGATCTCTTCGTCTGTCATGATGACTCCTTAGCTGCTCCCTGCGCCGTCACCGGCGTAGGCGTTTTCATAGAAACCTGCGGCCGTGGACGGCGGCTGAGCTAGGTTAACAACACCTTCAAATACGCATCCACCATCGGTTCCACATCGAATGCGTCCTCGGCCCGTGATCGCGCCGCGTTCCGGAACCGCGGCTGGTCGTCCAGCACTTCCAGTGCCGCGTCTGCCAGGGATGGAATATCGGGTGGTTTCAATTTCCAGGGGTCGGCGCCATATGGCACGATGCGGCCCGCATCTCCCTGCACGATCTCCGTCAGCGAGCCGGTATCGAAGCCGATCACCGGCAGCCCGCAAGCCAGCGCTTCGATCACCGAGTTGGGACAGGGCGGGTTTACTTCCGCAGAATACAGAGCATGCGAAGAGCGCATCATCCATGGAATGTGATCCCTGGAGATGGTGTCCATAAACTGTATGCGGAAGGCGGTCTGGTATTTTAGCTTATTCTTTGTCCGCCGGTCGACGCGGCCGACGACCATCAGTTCGATCTTATGTTTTTTGGCGAGCGCATTGGAAAGCCTAACGGCATTTAGCAGTCCATGGTTCTGGGCACCAGACAGGCTCCCCTCCACGACCAGAAGCCGGTAATGCAGAGTGGGGCGCTCGTGCAGCCCGTTCGGGGTATAGCGGGTGAGGTCAACGCCGTTGAGAATCACCGAGGAGGGAACGCGCGCCGGCTTGTACCAGTCCTCCCACCAGCCTTTGATGAACCGGCTCTGGTAGATCACATGATCTGCCAGCCGTCTGCGGATGAAGGCCAGGTTGGCATTGCCATAGATCGCCCGGATCGTGTAGCGCGGTCCAGCCCAGCGGGCGCGGTGGATCCAGTTGATGCCATCCAGCCTTTGTACGACGCGCATCTTGCGGCGGCGCGCCTTCCATAATGGGAGCAGCTTGCGGGTCCCGGCCAGGACGAGGACTGCATCCGCCTCCTGCGCGGGATCGTTGACCACCTCCACGCCGCGGGCGCGCAGGCCGTTCTCGAACTTCAGTCGAAAGGAGGTGACTCCTCCTGCCCCTTCCACGCGGGGAACAATGCAAATTCGCAGCATGAGGGTATTATACATACCAATATCATTGCCCCGGCGAAATCAGCCGGGATTGCGAGGGCAAAGCCCGAAGCCCCGATGCCATCATTACGGAGTTCAAACTGAGCCTGCCGTTGTTTTCCCCGCAACCGAACCATCGGGCAGGTGTCGCCGGAGAATGACATAGGAATCGATTCTATGGTTAAATTACCCCGGAGGAAGTGATGGCCCAATCCGATCCTGACTTTGTCGCGTTTCTGAAAGCCTATCCGGCCTACCCGGCCACACACATCGTCGATGATCTGCGCGCAAGCGAGTATGCACGCCTCGACGTGGGCGGGCATATCTATCTCGATTACACCGGCGGCGGCCTGTATGCCGATTCGCAGCTGCGCCGCCACACCCAGCTGCTGACCGAGCATGTCTTTGGCAATCCCCATTCCAGCAACCCCACATCACTGGCCGCAACCCAGCTGGTGGACCATGCCCGCGAGTACGTACTAAAATTCTTCAACGCCGACCCGCAGGAATACCTGGCGATCTTTACGCCCAACGCCAGCGGTGCCCTCAAGCTGGTCGGCGAGTCCTATCCCTTCCCGAACGGACGCTACCTTCTGACCTTCGACAACCACAACTCGGTCAACGGGATCCGCGAGTTCGCTCACGCCCGCGGCGCCACGGTGACCTACATCCCGGTCGCCCTGCCTGACATGCGCGTGGACGAGGCCCAGCTCAGCCGCGAGCTTGCCCAGCCTTCGACGAAGGGCCACAACCTGTTTGCCTATCCTGCCCAGTCCAATTTCTCGTCCGTCCAACACCCGCTCGAGTGGATCGACGAAGCGCACCAACACGGCTGGGATGTCCTGCTGGATGCCGCGGCGTTCGTGCCCACCAACCGGCTGGATCTAGGTGTTGTCAAGCCGGATTTTATTCCGATCTCGTTTTACAAGATGTTCGGTTATCCCACCGGTCTCGGGGCCCTGATCGCCCGCCGGGAGGCGCTCGGTAAACTGCACCGTCCCTGGTTCGCCGGCGGGACGATCACGGTCGCCTCCGTGCAGGGTGACAGGTATTACATGGCAGACGGCGCCTCCGCCTTCGAGGACGGCACCATCGATTATCTCAACATCCCGGCCATTGAGATCGGGCTCAAGCATCTGGAATCGATAGGCTATGATGCGATCCACGAGCGCGTCCACTGCCTGACGGGCTGGCTGCTGGACAACCTGGTGCAGATGAAGCACAGCACCGGCACCCCCCTGGTGCGAGTGTACGGTCCCACCCGGATGGAGGGACGCGGCGGGGCGGTGACGGTCAATTTCTACGATAAGGATAACAATGCCCTCGACCACCGCTTCATTGAACAGCAGGCCAACGAGGCCGGCATCTCCCTGCGGACAGGCTGCTTTTGCAACCCCGGGGCGGGGGAGATCGCCCTGGGCATCTCCCGCGTGGAACTGGATGTATGCTTCACCCGGCCCGGCCACGAGGAGCGCCTGACCGTCGACGACTTCCGCCACTGCATCGACGGCAAATCCTCCGGGGCGGTCCGCATTTCGGTCGGGATGGTGAGCAATTTCAAGGATATCCAGGGTTTCCTCGCCTTTTCCAGAGGTTTATTATCCTAATTTCATTTAAACGCCTTGACTCTTAATCATTTTTGCGTATAATTGACATGTTGGATACAAAAACGAGCAAAAACACCGCAAGCGCTTGAGAAAAACTCTCGGAGCGCTTGCATTTGTTTGTCTCTGATACCCGTTGACTATACGATGCAATTGGAGACAGGCTCGGCGTTTAGCAATTCCCCTATTACTTGAGGAGATGACCCAGTGGAAACCAAGGGACTGACCGCACTGCGAATTAGCCTGGCCTCACCCAGCACCATCCTGTCATGGTCGTATGGCGAGGTGCTCAAACCCGAAACCATCAACTACCGCCGCCTGCGTCCCGAAAAGGACGGGTTGTTCTGCGAAGCCATTTTTGGCCCGCAGCGTGACTGGCAGTGTTACTGCGGTAAATACAAAAACCCCCGCTACAAGGGAATCATCTGCGATAAATGTGGCGTCGAAGTGACCCGGGCCGCGGTCCGCCGCGAGCGCATGGGACACATCATGCTCGCCACGCCGGTCGCCCACATCTGGTATACCCGCCGCATCCCGTCCTACCTGGGGATGCTGCTCGATATCTCGCGCCGCAACCTCGACCGCGTGCTGTACTTCGCCCAGTACATCGTCACCTATGTGGACGAGGAAGCCCGCAACAAGGCCCTCAAGCGCATCGAGGATGAGATCACCGTCTCGGAGCGCGAGCAGGCCACCTCGATCAATTCCAAGATCGCAGAAGTCAAAGTCAAACGCGATCACACGCTGAACGATCTCAAACAGAAGACCTCCAATCTCGAGCAGGGCTTCGACGAAGCCATCGCCGAAAAGCTGGACCCGGTCATCAAGGAAGGGCAGAAGCTTGAAAAACTGCTCCAGGGCCAGATGGGTGAGCCTGCCAAGAAGGCCGTCGTCTTCGAGCTGACCAACGAAAAGATCCTGGATGCCGGCGACAAGGTTGCCGCCAAGCACATGACCCAGGTCCAGAAGATCGTCCAGAAGAATCTCGAAACCATCGAGAATGAAATGAAGGACGAGCGCGCCCGCCAGTCGGAAGAGCTCAAGATGGAAATGGGCCGCGTCCGGGCAGACGCCGAGATGCAGATGGAAGCTCTTAGATCCCAGCTTGAGGACCAGTCCACCGCTTCCTCCAACCAGTCTTCACGCATGCGCGATGAACTGCTGGAGCTGCGCCCGTTCACCTTCATCAGCGAGGTCCGCTATCGCGAGCTCAAGCAGCGCTGGGGCCAGGTCTTCCGCGCCGACATGGGTGCCGAAGCTTTCTATGACATCCTCGAGCGCCTCGACCTCGACAAGCTGGCCGACGAGCTCTGGAAGGAAGTCCGCAACACCAAGTCGAAGCAGAAGCGCAAGAAGGCCACCACCCGCCTGAAGGTGGTCGAGGCTTTCCGCCGCTCCGGGAACCGCCCCGAGTGGATGATCCTGACCGTGCTGCCGGTGATCCCGCCCGACCTGCGCCCGATGGTCCAGCTCGACGGCGGCCGCTTTGCCACCTCCGACCTCAATGACCTGTACCGCCGCGTGATCAACCGCAACAACCGCCTGAAGAGGCTGCTGGAGCTGGGCGCACCGGATGTCATCATCCGCAATGAGAAGCGCATGCTCCAGGAAGCCGTCGACAGCCTGATCGACAACAGCCAGCGCGGCAAGGCCCTCTCCCGCCGCGGCCGCCGTGAGCTCAAGTCGCTGAGCGACATGCTCAAGGGCAAGAAGGGCCGCTTCCGCCGCAACCTGCTCGGCAAGCGCGTGGACTACTCCGGCCGCTCCGTGATCGTGGTCGGTCCTCAACTAAAACTTTACCAGTGCGGTCTGCCCAAGAGCATGGCTCTCGAGCTGTACCGCCCGTTCGTCATTGCCCGCCTCGTGCAGAACAACTACGCGGCCAATGTCAAGGGTGCGCGCCGCCTGATCGAGCGCAACCGCCCCGAGGTCTGGGAAGCGCTCGAAAGCGTGATTGGCGAACGCCCGGTCCTGCTGAACCGTGCGCCGACCCTGCACCGTCTGGGCATCCAGGCCTTCGAGCCGATCCTGATCGAAGGCTCCGCCATCCAGCTGCACCCGCTCGTCACCACAGCCTTCAACGCCGACTTCGACGGTGACCAGATGGCCGTGCACGTCCCGCTCTCGCAGAAGGCAGTCAAGGAAGCGCGCGAGCTGATGCTGGCGTCGAAGAACCTGCTCAAGCCGGCCGACGGCGAGCCGATCATCTCCCCCTCCAAGGATATGGTCCTGGGCGTGTATTATCTGACCATGGCCCAGAAGGCCAAGCACAAGGGCGATGGCCGCGCTTTCTCCGACTTCGACGAAGTCGATATGGCGTACACGCTCGGCCAGGTGGAAGTCCACTCCGAGATCAAGCTGCTTGCCCGCACCTGGTACGACGAAAAAGGCGACCGTTTGTCCGAGCCCGTGACCCGTGTCATCGACACAACGGTCGGCCGCGTGCTCTTCAACCGCATCCTGCCCGAGGAAGTCCAGTTCGTGAACGAGAAACTGGACAAGGGCGGCGTCAAGGACCTGATCGCCGAAGTGTATGAGCTCGCCGGCCAGGAAAAGACGACCGACGTGGCCGACAAGATCAAGTCACTCGGCTTCGAATATGCGATGAAGTCCGGCACCACGCTTGCCGTGGCCGACATTTCCATCCCGCCGGAGCGCAAGGAGATCATCGAAGAGGCGCTCAAGGCCGTGGAATTGGTCCAGCGCGACTTCCGCCGCGGTCTGGTGACCGAGCAGGAAAAGACCGAGCGCGAGATCGAGATCTGGCAGGGCACCACCGACCGGGTGGCCGATGCCGTCAAGAAGCACATGGACCCGGATGGCAATCTCTCCACCATGGCCTCGTCCGGCGCGACGAAGGGTGGTTTCTCCACCATCTCGCAGCTGGCGGGCATGCGCGGCCTGATGGCCGACCCGTCCGGACGCATCATCCCGATGCCGATCCGCTCGAACTTCCGCGAGGGCCTGACCGCCCAGGAATACTTCATCTCCACCCACGGCGCCCGCAAGGGTCTGGCCGATACCGCGCTGCGTACTGCGGATGCCGGTTATCTGACCCGCCGCCTGGTGGACATCGCCCAGGACATCATCATCAACGAGCACGACTGCGGCACGCACGACGGCGTCTACATCCGCCGCCGCGACGACGTGGCCGGCCAGTCGATGAGCAGCCGCCTGTACAGCCGCCTGCTGGCGGAAACCGTGATCGACCCGCAGACCGGTGAGGTCATCGGTGAATACAACAATATCATCAACCAGGAAATGGCACGCAAGATCGCCGCTTCCGGGATTGCCGAAGTCAAGGTCCGCTCGGCGCTGACCTGTGAATTGCAGCACGGCATTTGTTCCAAGTGCTATGGCCTCGACCTGGGACGCGGCACCATGGTGGAGCTTGGCTCTGCCGTCGGTATCGTCGCCGCCCAGTCGATCGGTGAACCGGGCACCCAGCTGACGCTGCGCACGTTCCACACCGGTGGTGTGGCCGCCGGCGGCGCTGACATCACGACCGGTCTCCCCCGCGTGGAAGAGCTCTTCGAGGCCCGCAAAATGCCAAAGGGTGAAGCCCTGGTGGCCGAGATCAGCGGCACCGTGCACATCAAGCAATCGGAGAAGTATGCTGATCTGCGCGAAGTGACCATCGAGCACAGCGAGCTCGTCAGCGACGAGTACAGCCTGCCCGAAGACTGGAAGTTCGCGGTCAAGGATGAAGCCGAGGTCAAGGCCGGCGATGTGCTGGCCACCCTGGAAGACGCCAAGATCGTCGCCCAGCATGCCGGGCGCGTCCGGGTCGAGAAGAAAGAGCGCAAGGTCGTCGTTTCCTACGACCAGCGCGAAGAGACCACCTACGACGTGCCGACCACGTCCCGCCTGCTGGTCAAGGACAACGAAAAGATCGAAGCCGGCCAGCCGCTGACCGAGGGTTCCCTGAACCCGCACCGGGTCCTCAAGATCCAGGGCCGCGAGGCCTGCCAGATGTACCTGATGACCGAGGTCCAGAAGGTGTACCGCTCACAGGGCCAGAACATCCACGACAAGCACTTCGAGGTCATCATCCGCAAGATGATGAGCAAGGTGCAGGTCACCCGCCCGGGCGACACCAAGTTCCTGCCCGGCGACCCGGTCGACCGCCTCGAGCTGCGCAAGATCAACGAGGCGCTGCTGGCCGAAGGCAAACAGCCTGCCAAGTTCTCGGAAGTGCTGCTGGGTGTCACCAAGGCCTCCCTGAGCACGGACTCGTTCCTCTCGGCCTCCTCCTTCCAGCACACCATCAAGGTGCTAGCCGGAGCGGCGATCGGCTCCACAACCGACCCGCTCTTCGGGCTGAAGGAGAACGTGATCATCGGTAAGTTGATCCCGGCGGGCACCGGCTTCATACACGGGCGCTTTGCCAACGAGGGCAACGACACCAATTCCCAGCGTTGGACGGAGATCTCAGAAGAAGAAGACGCTACCGCAGCCGACTAACCTCCCCCGTTA
>DATAKV010000728.1:0-12030 GCA_036261375.1 Anaerolineales bacterium | reverse complement strand
ACAGAAACTTCAATATACCTCCTGCGTAGAAAAAGATGATGACACAACTTTACCCTCAACAAAACCTTGCCCAGTCGATCACCAAAGACGCCAGCAACCAGACCTATTACACGATCCACTTCCTGGTGGATAGCGAGCGCGTCGACAATGCCTATCGCGCCTATGCCTACTTCCGCTGGGTGGACGATACGCTCGATGCAGGTACGATGCCTGCCTCTGAGAGACACGCTTTCCTCGAGCGGCAAAAGTCTTTGCTCGAGAAGTGCTATCGGGGCGAGCTTCCGAACGGCACCAATCACGAAGAAGCGATGCTGGTCGAGCTCATTCGGCAGGATGGTGAAAAAGACAGCGGCCTGCAGATCTATCTGCGCAACATGATGAAGGTCATGGACTTCGACGCCCGGCGCCGAGGCCGGTTGATCTCACAATTTGAGCTGAATGAGTACACTCGCTGGCTTGCCAGCGCTGTGACAGAAGCCATGCATTATTTTATCGGGAATGGAAGCTTCTCGCCGCGTGATGAAACCCGTTACCTGGCAGTCACGGCCGCCCACATCACCCATATGTTGAGAGACACCTTCGACGACCTGCAGGGAGGCTACTACAACATCCCGCGCGAAGCCCTGGCATCCGACCGGATGCTCCCGAAATATATGTATAGCAAGGCCTGTAGAGAATGGGTGCGCACCCGGGTCCAGCTGGCACGCAGCTACTTCCGCGCCGGACGCGATTATCTCTCCCGTGTGGAAAATCTGCGCTGTCGTTTGGCAGGATATGCATATACCGCCCGCTTCGAGTGGCTACTGGACACATTCGAGGAGGAGGATTATCTCCTTCGCCCCGAGTACAGCGAACGTAAAAGCCTTGGAACCGGGCTGCAAATGGGCCTGTCCACGCTGTCAGCGCTTCTCAATGTGCGGGAACAGAAGGTTCTGCAGCAGCCCGGCGTACCTCAGCCCATGAGGAAATTATGAAACACCGGTCTGTGATCGTTATCGGAGCAGGGATGGGCGGGATCACTGCTGCTATCCATCTGGCGAAAAATGGTGTGAAAGTAACCGTCCTGGAAAAGAACTCTCGCCCGGGCGGACGTTGCGATCGCTTCAGCCGCGACGGCCACCACTTCGACACCGGTCCCACTCTGCTAGTGATGCCTCTTTTATATGAGGCAGAGTTCGCCCAATTGGGAGCCTCGATGCGTGACATCCTCGAACTGCAGCGCGTCGACCCAACCTATCACCTGGTCTTTGATGACGGCAGCAAGCTGGCGCTGACGTCCGATATGAAATCCATGCAGGAACAGCTCGAAGCGTTCGAGCCCGGCAGCTTCCCGGGGCTATTGCGTTATATGGAGGAAGGACACCGTCATTACCACGTAGGGCTCGAGAAGCTGGTCAATCGCGATTTCCGCAAGGCATCCGATTTTTTCAAGCTCAGCCATCTCCCACTGCTCCGCCAATTAAAGCCGCTTGCCAATCACTACCGCAATATGTCGACTTACTTCGACGACCCGCGCTTGAAGTCGGCGTTCACCTTCCAAGATGTGTACATGGGGCTGAGCCCATTCGAGGCGCCGGCCACATTTTCGATGATGCCCTACACCGAGCTGGCCCACGGTGTCTGGTATCCGAATGGCGGAATGTACTCCATTGTCGAGGCGCTCATGGAGCTGGCGCGCGCCGCGGGGGTGGAGTTCGAGTTCGGCGCCGCAGTGACGCGGATCGATGTGAAGGGGAAGCAGAGCCGCGGCGGCGTCCTGAGCGACGGCCAATACATCCAGTCCGAAGCTGTGCTGGCCAACGCTGACCTGCCGTACGTGTATAACGATCTGCTGCCGGAGGACGGCCAGGCCAAACAACTCGCTCGCAAGAGGTTCTCCTGCTCAGTAATTAGCTTCTTCTGGGGAGTGGACAGGCCATACAAGGAACTTCCCCCACATACGCTCTTCCTGGCGGACGATTACAGCGCCAACTTCGACTCGATCATCCGGGACCTGGATCTGCCGGCCAATCCTAGCTTATACGTCCACGCCCCGGCCCGGCTCGACCCCGCCATGGCTCCCGATGGACAGGATACGATCATCGGCATCGTCCCGGTAGGCCACATGAGCGAGAACGGCGAACAGGACTGGGCCGAGATCCGGGATAAGGCGCGCCAGCACATCTTCCGCCGCCTGGCAAAATTGGGGATCACCGACCTGGAGTCACACATCAAGTTCGAAGTGAACTTTACGCCGCTCTCCTGGCGCAAACGCTATAACTTAATGAAGGGTTCCACACACGGGCTGTGTCACAACCTGACTCAGCTGGGATACTTCCGCCCTCACAACCGTCATTCCCGCTTTCACAATCTGTATTTTGTCGGGGCGAGCACACACCCCGGCACCGGGATGCCCACCGCCATGGTCTCCGGGCGTCTGGCCGCGAACCGCATCCTGGATGATTTCAGGAACTAGCCACCAGCTCATCGTACTTCTGGCGCGCTTTGCGTATATCCTCCCACATCAAAGCCTTTGGGGAGCCAGGCTCGCGCGAAGGGTTTCTTAATAAGTAGGAGGGGTGGAAGATCGGCATGAGCCAGCGCTCACCCATCTGGGTCCATTGGCCGCGCAGGCTGGTAATGCCCGTCTTGCGCAGCACCGACTGGCAGGCCACGTTCCCCGTCAGCAGGATCACAACCGGGTTCACCAAGCGGATGATCTCGAATACGAACGGCCGGTAATAATCGACTTCCGCGTCAGTAGGCTTGCGAAACGGCTTGCCATCCGAGCCTGGCGGCATGCGGAAGACCGAGTTGGTGATGTAAACATCCTGTTCAGGGTCGAACCCGCCGGCCTGCAGGATCTTATCGAGCATCTGCCCGGCAGGTCCCACAAACGGCTTACCTTTGATGTTTTCCTGCGGCCCGGGCGCCTCTCCAATGAGCAGGAGCCTGGCGTTCGGGTTGCCGCGGCTGATCACGATATTCGTACCCGCGCCGGCAAGCGGATCATCGGTCATGCCCCGGAGTGCGGCGATCACTTCGTCGAGGGAGTTGTATTTCGAAGCGTTGAACAGGTCCGATTGGAACATAACTGGGGCCAATGATAATACGAAATTGGTCCAGTGGCTTCCTCAACTTCCAAGTTAAACAACAGGATACGACTGTCCTATTTTTAGTCCGAGAGGGGTTAACATCATGGAACAAATTCTCATGAGAACGTTTGGCTCCACCAGAGTATGATTGGCTCGATGAAGCGTATTAAAACAGAAGCGCAGGATGTATCTCGCTCTATGGAGTTCGAACGATTGTTCCTGGAGCATTGGCCGGCCGTGTACCGCGTCGTCCACCGCCTGGTCGGCGATCCGGCTGAGGCCGAGGACCTGGCGCTGGAAGCCTTCCTGCGCCTGTACCGCCAGACCGAGAAACAGACGGATGGACTAAATCCAGGTGGATGGCTGTACAGGGTCGCGACCCATCTTGGGCTGAACTCGATCCGCCGCTGGAAACGCCGGGAGCATTATGAACTGACGGCGGGAAGATATGCCCTGGAAGCGTCAGAACAGTCCTCTCCGGCAGAGATCCTGGCCCGGCAGGAGGAACGCCAACAGGTCCGGCTCACACTCTCTAAAATGAGCGAGCGGCAGTCGCAGCTTCTGGTCCTGCGCCATTCCGGGCTCTCCTACAAGGAGATCGCCGAGGCTCTTGACCTGGCACCAGCCTCGATCGGGCCCCTGCTAGTTCGTGCTGAGCGAGAATTCGAAAAGCAGTATCGTGCGCTCGCAAAGGAGGAATGATGGAAAAACACTTGACCGATGGTGAACTGCGAGCCGACCTCGATGGAGAGCTGAAAGCCGGGCCGCTCCGCCACATTCAAACATGCCCAGCCTGCCGGGCACGCCAGCAGCAGCTGCAGGCAAAGCATCTCGAAGCGGGACGCCTGCTCGCTTTCCTGGCGACCCGGGAGCAGGCCGGACCCTCCCCCCACAAAGCCTGGGGCCGATTTACTAAACAAATTATGCAACAAAAGGAGACTTCAATGACTAAAAGGTGGTTTTCAATCCCACTCGTCCGTTTTGGATCGGTAGCGCTGGTGCTTCTGGCGCTCATCCTGGCCTTCCCGAGCACACGCGCCCTGGCGGGTGAGCTGCTGAATTTGTTCCGTGTACAGCAGGTACAGGTAGTGCCTGTAGACTTCACCGGCCTGGAACAGCTAACAGGTGACGGCACACTCGGCAACCGGTTCACGGAACTGATCTCAAGCTCTGTGAACATGGAACAAGAGCCGGGTGAGCCCGTGCAGGCGGCCAGCGCCGAAGAGGCCAGCCAGCTGGCAGGCTTCAACGTGCGCCTCCCCGCAGGCATGACGCCCAGCCAGATCAACGTCACAAGCGCCGCAGCATTCAGCATGACACTGGACCGCGCCAAAGCCCAGGCACTGCTCGACGAAGCCGGGCGCAGCGACCTAGTCCTGCCTGCTTCCGTGGATGGAGCCGATATCTCGGTGGACATCCCCGCTTCCGTCAGCGTTGCCTTTGGCACCTGTCCCAGGCCAGGGTCAGAAGTGTCTGGAAATAACGAGCAAAGCACCACGGAACGCCGTTACCCGGATTGTGTTATCCTTGCCCAGATCCCCAGCCCCAACGTCAATGCACCGGCCGACCTCGATATCGAAGCACTGGCTCGCATCGGGCTGGAGTTCACAGGCATGAGCCCCGAAGAGGCGGCTGAGCTCACCAGCACCGTCGACTGGACATCCACATTGCTGGTGCCGATCCCGAGAAACGCTGCGGCCCACGAGCAGGTGAGCGTAGACGGCGTAACGGGCACACTGATCCAGCGCCCCTCCGGTGAAGGCCCGCAATTCGCTCTGCTGTGGGTCAAAGATGGGATCATCTATGCTATCAGCGGACTGGGAACGAATTCCGAGCAGGCACTGGAAATGGCAAACTCTCTCCGTTAGGTTATGTATGTCCGTTGCAGCGATCGAAACTGACCAACTGAGAAAAGAATTCGGCGACAATATCGCTGTGGAAGGCCTCACCCTGCAGGTTGCGCAGGGTGAGGTGTTTGGTTTCTTGGGTCCGAATGGAGCCGGGAAGACAACTTCCATCAAAATGCTGCTGGGACTGGTGGCTCCGACATCCGGGAAAGCTGCCCTACTCGGCGCTCCGATCGGAGATCGGGCAACGCTTGCCCGCGTCGGGTTTCTGCCAGAGCACTTCCGCTTCCAGGATTGGCTGACCGCCGGTGAATTCCTTTGGCTCCACGGCGAGCTCCTGGGGATGGAAAGACAGGCGCTCAAGACACGGCGGGATGAGCTTCTCGAGCGGGTGGGCCTGGCTCCCTTTCGGAATAAACAACTTCGCACCTTTTCCAAGGGCATGCTGCAGCGCATCGGGCTTGCCCAGGCATTGTTGAACCATCCTGCCCTGGTGTTTCTCGACGAGCCCACATCGGGCCTCGACCCGGTCGGACGCCGCCTGGTGCGGGATGTCATTCACGAGCTGCGAAATGAAGGCACCTGTGTATTTCTTAATTCGCACCTGCTGAGTGAGATCGAAGTCACGTGCGACCGTGTTGCCTTTATCCGGCATGGTGAAGTGGTGCGCACCCTCGAACTCGCTTCGCTGAATGGGAACCAATCGGTGGTCACCATTCGCGCCTCCGGGCTGACCCCGACGATGGTCTCGGAGATGGCGCGCTGGGGACGGGATATCCAGGCCAACGGTGAGCAGCTGACACTGACTGTCCATAATGAAGCCTCCATTCCGGAGATCAATCGCTACCTGGTAGCCCAGGGGGCGAGTGTATTTGCGATCTCACCCAGCCGGCTGTCGCTGGAGGATATCTTTATCGAAACGGTTGGGAAGGACGGTGGGCTGTGACAAAGATTCTGATCCTGGCGCGCATGACCTTCCGCGAAGCGATCCGCCGGCGCATCGTTCTGACAGGCCTGGTACTGGGCATCCTGTTCCTGGTCGTTTATTCCGTCGGCTTTTACATGATCTTTACAGAGATCAGCAGAGAAGCCCTCCGTGAGCAGACGGCCTTTGCCCGTGTGGCCCAGAGTGAGATGTCTAATTTTCTGCTCATGGCCGGGTTATATGCAGTTGCCTTTCTATCGGTGGCCATGGGAGCGCTGCTCAGCGCAGATACCCTGGCCGGTGAGATCGGCTCCGGCACCATCCAGACGATCGTTACCAAACCGTTGCGCCGGTCTGATGTAGTGCTTGGGAAATGGCTGGGATTCGCTGGATTGCTGGGACTTTATCTTCTGTTGATGTCCGGCGGGGTGGTATTAAGTGTCTTCCTCCAATCGGGATATCTGCCGCGAAATTTGCTGGCGGGTCTGTCGCTGATCTACCTGGAGGCCCTGATCGTGATGACTTTCTCCCTGGCCTGTTCCAGCGCCATGCCGGCCCTGGCGACGGGCGGGACGGTCTTCGGACTCTACGGTCTTGCGTTCATTGGCGGCTGGATCGAGCAGATCGGTGCAATATTCGGCAATCAGACAGCTGTCCAGGTGGGCATTGTCACCAGCCTGATGTTCCCCACAGAGTCCGTCTGGCGCAGAGCTACCTTTGAGATGCAGTCCGCCTTCGGCGCGGTCCTGCAAATGACGCCCTTTGTGACCCTCTCCGTCCCAAACCTGTTAATGGTTGGGTATGCCCTGTTATACCTTCTGGTTGCACTCTTTACAGCAGTCAGGATTTTTCAAAACAGGGATATGTAGCAGATTTTTAGAACACCGAATTTTGAAAGAGACCGTCGTAAATTACCGGCGGTCTCTTTTCTTAAGAAGCAACTGCTTCCTGTACTTCCATTGGAAGTGGATCCAATCCGATAAGAATCTCCCAGGTCTCTACATGAGTAACCGCGTCATTCGGTAGAAGTGTGGTTAGCGGGCCAAGGCTTTCGAGTTCCACAAAGCGGTCGTTGCAATACAGCTCCGCGTTGGAGTTGTTATCCGGATGAGCCAAGTCGGCGCGAACATCGAACGTCTTGCGGAACAGAATACCGTCCAGCCAGTAGGCCATCCAACCATGCGGGTTGAAATAGCCTAACTTGAACGGAGGCAGGAGCGCATCTGCATTGAACAACACAAATTTGTCATCCAGCTTTAGCCGCGGATCGTTAATCCTTGCATACGGCCAGAACGAGATCTGGCGATTCGGGAGCAATCCTGCCGGGTCTACATCCCCAACAGGCATCGGCAGGATCACGGTCCCGCCCAAACGGAACTGGGAAATCGCCCAGGGAGCCAGCTCGACCGGCCAAAGTCCATCATTGATCAGAGTATGGGTCAAGCGAACGGAGGGTGTATCGAGAGCGAGGATGATCTCGATCTGTTTTCGGATCCCGGTACCGGGTTCGGTACGTGCCTCTAAAAACACCCCATTTGTCAACTCGGTTATTCTTAATTCGCCCGCATCCGGTATATAGGTGCGCGGCATGGATTCAGGCGCATGCCAGAGCCGATGGCCGCCGTGAAAATAAAACTCGCCATAAGGTGTGGGGATAGGAGCCAGATCGCCGAGGTCTGCCAGCAGGTTTGGCTTCCCGGCCGGTGACAGGCCCGTGATGCGCAGGGAGTTCGTGAGGTATTCGATCTCTAGAAAATCGTTCTTCAGGATTTGTTTGCCCAAGAGGATCCTAGCCTTATCATAAAATTGCCTCTTGTTGGTGCAACAAGAGGCATTGGAGTCAACGGTTCACACTTAGGAGAGCGCCCGGTTCAAGTGATAGTACAGGTCATTCCAGCGCAGTTTTTCCTTGAACTCCTCAATGCGGGTGTTCTCGTCGATAAGCAGGAATTCAACGCCGGCCATCTCGGCGAAGCTGCTCAGGTGCTCGGCGGTGACGGAATAGCTGAAGCTGGTGTGGTGCGCGCCACCTGCGTGGATCCAGGCCGCCGCGGCCACCTTGAGGCTGGGACGCGGGATCCACAACGCCCGCGCCACCGGCAGGTTGGGCAGAGCCTCATCGGTCGGGACCACGTCCACGATGTTGGCGACAATGCGGAAACGCGTGCCCATATCCATAATGGAGGCGCCGATGGCGGGCCCCAGGTTCGCATCGAAGATCAGGCGGACCGGGTCCGCTTTGCCGCCGATGGAGAGCGGCAGGATATCCAGTTTCGGTTTGTGGGCGGCGATCGACTCGCAGATCTCGAGCATGTGCGCGCCGAGCACCTTGTCACCCGAAGGGTGGAAGTGATAGGTGTAATCCTCCATGAAGCTGACGCCGCCCTCGAGGCCGGCACCCATGACCTTCATGGCGCGCACCAGTGCAGACGTTTTCCAGTCGCCTTCGGCGCCGAAGCCATAGCCATCCCGCATCAGGCGCTGGACCGCCAGGCCCGGCAGCTGCGCCAGGCCATGCAGGTCTTCGAACGTGGTGGTGAAGGCCTTGAAGTTGCCCGCGCTCAGGAAGCTGCGCATGCCCACTTCGATGCGCGCGCCTTCGAGGAGCGACTCGTAACATTCGCCATTCGGCTGCAGCGCAGGGACCACATCGTATTCATCCAGATAGGCCTGGGTCGTTTGCTTGATTTCTGTTTCCGTGGCGTCGTTCACCGCCCGGACCAGCTCGCCCACGCCGTAGCCGTAGACATCGTAGCCGAGACGGATCTGTGCCTCGACCTTGTCGCCCTCGGTCACCGCCACATCGCGCATATTGTCGCCGAAACGGGCAATGCGCGCCCCCTGCGCATCGGCCCGGGCACACGCGGCCCGGACCCAGGCCCCAATCTCCTGCTGGACCTCTTCCTCCTGCCAGTGACCGACGACCACCTTGCGGTTCAGGCGCATCCGGCTGCCGATGAACCCGAACTCGCGGTCGCCATGCGCCGACTGGTGCAGGTTCATGAAATCCATATCGATCGTGGACCATGGGATCTCGCGCCCGAACTGCGTGTGCAGATGCAGGAACGGCTTCTTGAGCAGGCTCAGGCCCGCGATCCACATCTTGGCAGGTGAGAAGGTGTGCATCCATGTCACCAGCCCCACACAGGCTTTCGCGGAGTTCGCCTCCAGGCACAGCTCCCTGATCGCCTCTGGCGTGGTGAGCACCGGCTTGAACACTACCTGCACTGGAATATGTGAAGATTGACCCAGCGCCCCGGCGATCTCGCGTGAATGTTCCGCTACCTGCTCCAGCGTTTTTGGCCCGTACAAATGTTGGCTCCCCGTCACAAACCAGACTTCATATCCTTCTAGATCGATCATCCTTACATCTCCTTTTAGGATTCCTTTATTTGTCCATAATAGGCATTTGTGCCGTGTTTTCGCAAATAATGTTTGTCCAGCAATTCCTCCTGCATGGAGGCAATCGATGGGTCCAGCATCAGGGTATGGAAATTCATGAAAGCGACCTCCTCCAACACCACGGCATTGTGGACGGCATCCAAGGGATCGGCACCCCAGGCAAAGGGACCATGGCTATGAACGAGAACGGCCGGAATGGCGTCAGGATCCTTCCCCTGGAAGGTCTCCCTGATCACGGATCCCGTTTCCTTTTCATACTCACCTTCAATCTCGGGCTTCGTCATTTTTCGAGTGCAGGGGATCTCCCCGTAGAAATAATCACCATGTGTCGTACCGAGCGCCAGGATGCCGCGGCCTGCCTGAGCAAAAGTGGTTGCCCAGCGGCTGTGGGTGTGTACGATGCCGCCAATGTTGGAAAATGCTTTATAGAGTTCGATGTGCGTCGGCGTGTCGGAGGAAGGTTTTAACTTCCCTTCCACGACCTTCCCCGTTTCCACTTCCAGGACCGCCATATCCTCGGCTGTCATTTCCTCGTAGGAAACTCCCGAGGGCTTTATAACCACAAGCCCCTGCTCCCTATCGATGCCCGACACATTTCCCCAGGTGAAGGTGACCAGTCCGTGCTTGGGGAGCAATAGGTTGGATCGAAATACCTGTTCTTTTAGTTTTTCCAGCATAGTCATTTACCTCAACCCATCCACAGCAGCCCGTTCGATGGGCAGGCCTCTTTTGTAGCGCTCCATGAACGCCGTAAAGCCATCGACATCTGCCGGATCGGGTGCGATCGTCGTGCCACTTTCTCCGGCAAAGACCCTGCTGGCGAGATAAGCTTCCAGAGGCTCATTTTCCGACTTGCGGAGCATATACGAGGCAAGCAGTGCGATCCCCCAGGCGCCGCCCTCGCCTGCCGTCTCCATCACGGACACGGGGACATTCAGCGCTGCGGCCATGATCTTTTGCCCCACATCCTTTGTCTTGAAGAAACCGCCATGACCTAAAATCTGGTCGATCTTCACCTGCTCCTGCTCAAAGAGGATGTCCAGCCCGATCTTCAAGGCACCGAGCGCCGAGAACAGGTGCACGCGCATAAAGTTTGATAAATTGAAGCGGCTTTCGGGGGTTCGAACAAACAGCGGTCGCCCCTCTTCCAGGTGCGTGATGTGCTCGCCTGAAACATAATTGTAGGCAAGCAGTCCACCGCCATCCGCATCGCCCAGAAGTCCCTGCTTGAACAGTGTTTCATAAAGCTGGGACTCGGGGATATCCACGCCAAGTACCCGGGTAAATTCCTGGAATAGATCCACCCAGGCATTAAGATCGGATGTGCAGTTGTTGCTGTGCACCATGGCGACAGGCTTGCCGGTAGGTGTCGTCACCATATCGATTTCGGGATACAGCTTCGACAGATCCTTCTCCAAAACGATCATGGCAAAGACGGATGTCCCGGCAGAAACGTTACCGGTTCGCTCTGCCACACTGTTGGTCGCCACCATGCCTGTGCCGGCATCGCCTTCCGGCGGACAGAGCGGGATACCCGCCTGCAACTGTCCAGTGGGATCGAGCAGCTTTGCACCTTCCCCGGTCAGAACGCCTGCAGCATCGCCCGCCACAAGGACGCCGGGCAGGCTGTCTCCGAGTTTCCACGGAAGGTTTTCGGCTTTGAGACATTCATTGAACTGCTCGATCTTGTGTGCGTCGAACTGATTGGTCCGGCTGTCGATGGGGAACATACCCGACGCTTCGCCAACACCCAGCACCTGTCGCCCCGTCAGTTTCCAATGGACGTAACCTGCCAGTGTGGTCAGGTAACGGATATCTTTGACATGAGGTTCCTTGTTCAGGACCGCCTGGTAGAGATGGGCAATACTCCAGCGCTGGGGGATGTTGAACTGGAACAGCTCTGTGAGTTTCTCGGATGCCTGTCCGGTCATGGTATTGCGCCAGGTACGGAATGGGACGAGTAAGTTCCCGCCCTGATCGAATGCCATGTAGCCGTGCATCATGGCGCTGAAGCCGATGGCGCCAGGGGTCTGGAGCGGGGTGGTGTACTTCTCGAGGACCTCATTGCTGAGCTTTCGATAGCATTCCTGCAGGCCGGTCCAAACGTCTTCGAGACTGTACGTCCAGATGCCGTTTTCGTACCGGTTTTCCCACTCATGGCTCCCCGAGGCGATCGGCGCATGATCCTCGCCGATCAGCACCGCCTTGATGCGGGTCGAGCCAAGCTCAATGCCCAGGGCGGTCTTTCCGCTCTCAATGGCTTCTTGGATATCGCTTCGGTCCATGTTGATCTCCCATTTGACGATAGACAATGGACGATGGAGGATAGACCGTCGGCCCTAACACAGGGCCCATCGTCCTCGGTCGATCGTCGGTCTTCATCCCGGATACCAGACTTTACGCGGGTCGTCCGCTGCCCGCACATAGTCCCAGGCCGAGTCAATTAGTTTCTTCAGATCGTACTCAGGACGCCAGCCAAGGAGGAACTTTGCTTTGGTATTGTCCAGCCAGGTGGAGTGATAATCCGTTTTGATCTCCACGTATGGCAATCCGCGGGTTTCGTTCAGGTATCTACCCATCTCACCGTAATCGACAGGCTCGTCCATGCAGATGTTGAAGAGCTGCTGGCGGGCTTTGGGATGATCGATGGCCAGCAGCAGCGCGCTGACCAGATCCTCCACGTGGACAAAATTCCGTTGCACCGGAACCCCACTGGGGTCCAGCATGACCGGAATCGCTCCCGTCCGCACGTACTCATCGGCGCGCTCTACGCCGACAAGGT
>DATAKV010000468.1:0-8242 GCA_036261375.1 Anaerolineales bacterium | reverse complement strand
TCCTCGTTTGGGTGGACGCTATATACTCCTGGCTCTCGCGTCTGCCCAAGTCATTTCCCTGTTGGGGGCCATTCCCGGCATCATTTCGATCCAGGTCAATGCCCAGCTCGATGGCGAACAGATCCAGTCAGTCATCCTGATCGTTCCGCTTCTATCCCTGGCAAGTCTTGCATTGCTCTTCGGGTATGGCTGGCGAATCACAGGTAAGGCGCGGGCGCGCTTGAATTCGTGGGCATCCGACGCTCTCAAACCCGACCCGGCCGTAGAATTCGAGGCCTGGAGAGAGATCACCGGCCTTTCCTGGCGGTACGGGATGGCGTCGGCACTGGTATTTTTGGTTCTCGTGATTCTGCCTGTCTTCCTGCTCATTTATTCTCAAAGCAATGTGATCGCCTCCCCCTTCCAGCCGACCTCGCTCAATTCCCCGGATCCGATCTATGTACTGCTTGGTGGGTTCGCTGCATTGTTCGGCTCGGTCAGCCTGGCCATCCTGATGATCGACCGACTTACCCAATCCGCCCGGCTGGTCCTGCTTCCGAATGACTTCGAGACCCAGCTGACGGGACGCTCGGGTCCACTGCTCGGCGGCAAATTGATCGTGCTGACCCTGGGACTAATCGCCATGGCAGTCTTTCTGATCGCTCCCATCGGCTACCAGCATTCGATCCGGATCCTGTACTCGGAAGTCAGCTCGATGGATGTGTTCCGGGATATCCAGCTCCAATCAGTCCTATTCAGTCTGCTGGCCTTCGCACTGGGAGCAGGTTTTTCTTATTATGTATCCCGGTCCATCTCGGATCCGCTCAAGGAGCTAATCTCCACCTTCAACAAGATCGAGCGCGGCGATATTACACAGCGAGTGAACGTCAGCGCAACGGACGAGCTTGGAATCGTATCAGTCCAGTTCAACCGCATGGTATCGAGGCTGGAAGCCCTCCAGACCACTCTGGAACAGCAGGTCCTCGAACGGACCAAACAGCTGGCCGCGACCAATGAGGTCGGCCGGGCAGCCGCCTCCAGTCTCGACCCGGATGAGCTCATCGAACGGGTTGCCAACCTGTTTCCTGAAAAGTTCGGGTATTACTATGCAGCCATTTATCTGCTGGATCCCAGTGAAAAGTGGGCAGAGCTGAAGTATGCCACGGGCGAAGCAGGCAAGGTGCTCAAGCAGAACCGCCACCGCCTGGAAGTCGCCGGCCGCAGCATGGTCGGGACGGCCATTTACGAGAAATCCCCGCGCATTGCTCAGATCGCTTCACAGGAAAAACAGCGATATGAGAATCCATTGCTGCCCTACACACGTTCTGAGATTGCCCTGCCTCTGATCGCGGGGGATCACGTCCTGGGTGCATTGAATGTACAGTCGATGCGAGAGGCCGATTTTGGTCCGCAGGTAATCGAGACAATGCAGAACATGGGAAGCCAGGTGGCCATTGCCCTTGAAAACGCGCGCCTCTTCCAGGAAGCGCAGCAAATCATCAAGGAAATGCGGGCTGTCCAGCAGCAGTATCTGGTGGAAGGCTGGCAGGGCTTTTCCAATGAAAACCAGGACCTGGAATATGTCGTTGGCGATGAAGTCAGCGAAGATGCCGACGTGATGGAGATCCCCATCAACCTGCGCGACCAGGTCTTTGGCGAGATCAAGCTTGAAGGCCGCAGGGATTGGACCATGGAACAGCAATCCCTGGTTGACGCGGTGGCTAAGCAGGCAGCCATTGCTCTCGAAAATGCGCGCCTGGTCAATGAGAGCCGCCAGGTGGCCGTCCGTGAGCGCATGCTGGCCGAGATCAATTCCAGGATCTGGTCCGCTGCCACGATCGACGGCGTTCTTCAGACGGTAGTCAAGGAGCTGGGCAGACGGCTGGATGCCTCACATGCCACCATCGAGCTGCAAATGGATGATGATGCAACCGGAGGTGATGCATGAACCGTATGCCTCTCCCGGTCGAGACTCAAGCTGCCGAGCTCTTTTCCTATCGGCTGTGGCGCGAACGATTTCTAAAAGTGGTCCTCCAGGGTGCCTGTGTCCTGGGTTTCATTGCAGTCGTCCTGTACTTCTTTACTCCATCTATCCCGCTGTACAAAGCACTGGCGGTGGTCAGCTATGGGGTGCTCCTGCTGTTGACCTTCGTGCCACGGCTGCCCTATGTCGTTCGCGCCGGGGCCTTTTTGCTCCTGTTGTATTTTGCCGGCTTCACCTCTCTTCTCGATCACGGCGTCGCTGATGCTGCTGTCCTTTTCCTGGGTTTTATTGTGATGACCGGCTTGCTGTTCTCGCCGCGCGCGGGAGTGTATATCACTCTTGCACTCGTCACACTTGCGATCATGCTGTATTTCGGATGGGAGCGCTCCGACCTGCTGGACCTCGCCCGGCTGACGGCGATCTTTATGGTAGTGGTATCCATTGTCATCACCGGCCTGCAAACCTTCCAGCATGAATTCTCCCGGACCCAGCAGTCTGCGCGGGAAACCCTTGAAACCCTTCGAACCGAGCGGTTCAACCTGGAGCAGCGCGTGGAGGAACGAACGGCGGGCCTGACTCGAAAGACTGACCAGTTGCGCGCTACCTCCTACATCGCCCGTAAGACCGCGGAAGTACAGGACCTGGCAACCCTCCTCAACACGGTGGCGAACCTGGTCACCGATCAGTTTGGGTTCTATCACACGGGCATCTTCCTGATCAACGAGGCCGGCGATGAGGCCGTACTGCAGGCTGCCTCGTCGGAGGGAGGCGCCCGAATGATGGAACGGGGCCACGCGCTTGCCGTCGGCACGCAGGGAATTGTAGGCTATGTGGCGGCGCAGAAGAAGCCTCGCATTGCCCTGGACGTCGGAGAAGACGCCGTCTTCTTCAACAACCCGGACCTGCCCATGACCCGTTCCGAGCTGGCCCTGCCCTTGATGGTCCACAACCGGGTTCTGGGAATCCTCGACATCCAGTCCGACAAGCCGCAGGCCTTCGGCGTGGATGACATCGATGTGCTGCAGACCCTGGCCGACCAGGTAGCTATTGCGATCGAGAACGCCCGCCTGCTGGATGAGTCGCAGGCAACCTTAAGCCAGCTCGAAGCCCTGACCGCTGTCCGGACGCGCGACGCCTGGAGTCAAAAACTCCGCGAAAAGAACCGGGTCTTTACATACACCCCACTCGGTCTGCGCGCCGAAAAGCTAGCCCCCTCACAGGGCCAGACTCTTACGGTTCCGCTCATTCTCCGCGGCCAGAAAATCGGGACCATATCCATCGCCCGCAGGGGCGATTCGGGCATGACCCGGCGCGATGAGGAACTGATCGCCGAGGTCGCCAGCCAGGCCGGTCTGGCGATCGACAACATCCGCCTGCTCGAAGAGGCCACTCAGCGCGCCAACCAGGAGCAGATCGTCGGCCAGCTGGCCAGCCGCTTCAGCCAATCCCTGGACACCGACACCCTGCTCCAGACCGCAGTGCGAGAACTTGCCCAGCTTTCAGATGTCACGGAAGTCTCGATTTTTGTAGGGAAACAATCCGGCGACTCTCAGACCAACCGGAATGGAAAGCGCACAACAGGCTAACATGATGCAATCGCAGGGCTTAGAACACGAAATCACCCAGAACGAACGCCTGGCACGGGCTTTTCTTGCCAGTGGCCGTTTTATCCCCCATTTTCTGGGCGTGACCGGCATCGGGTTTCTTGCCATTTACATCCTCACTCGCTCGGGCATCTTTGGGCAGCCGTCCACTTCCCTGGTTTACATCGGCGGGATTACGATCCTGCTGGCCCTGGTGCAGATCTACCTGCTTTCCCTGGCCCGTCGGAATAAGGGAATTGCCGCCAGTGTATGGGGAGCACTTGCAACAGCCGTATATGCTATCCTGCTGACGTTTTTCTGGCAGGGTGTATATCCGCTCTCCATCGCCATTGCACTGATCCCACCTATCACCACAGTGAGAGCCGGGATATCACGCCGCTATTATCCGGTCCTGGCCCTCCTCACCATTCTGTCGATCGTCGCTGTTCTCTTTACGGAAGCACGATCCTCCTTTGACAGGCTGCAGAACGGTACTCCCGCCTCTATTGCGAGCATCGTATTCCTGATCGCGGCCAGCTTGTTATTGGCGACGATCTCCATTATTTCCGAGAATAAAAATTTCAAAAGACTGCAGAGTCTTTTACTGACTTCCTTCATCATCATCGTAACGATCCCCACCATCATGGCTGCGGTTTTATCGGCGGTTGGAACCTTCACCAACAACCAGACCCAGACCTTTAACACATTGCGCACCATTTCCAATCTCAAGAAGAACCAGCTGGACGCATTGATCCGCGGCTATCAAAGTGATGCCGGAAAACTTCAGGACGATTCAGGCTTTACGCTGAATGCGTTAAATGTGCTTGCGGGCGAGGAACAGGATTCCTTAATGATCCAGAATTCCAAACGGGTGGCACGCAGCCGGGTGGAAAGCATTCTCGGGTTTGTGGCCGAGTACAAGGAAGTCATGATCCTGAATACGCAGGGCGACGTCCTGATCTCCACCATCCCACAGAACGAAGGGTTGAATTTTGAGAGCCAGTTATTCTTCCGCCAGGGAACCCTGCGCCTTCATATGGGCTTTGCGGAAGTCCCAGCCTTCGGAAGTGAAAACCTGATCGTTGCCACTCCCATCTATGACGTGGATGGCCGGGTCATACGAGGCATACTGGCGATCCGCTCGGATGCAGGTTCGATCCGGGAGCTGATGGAGAGCACGCCCGGTTTTGAAGAAGCAGACACCTATCTTGTCGACCGGGCCTACAACCCGGTCACGAATACCCGTACAGCGGTGGACACGGTCAGCACAAAGGCCTCCCTGGAGGCCATCCTGAACAATGTGGCCGGTGGACAGGGCATTTACGAGAACTATGAGAACGAGGCCGTTCTAGGGTATTACGAATGGTTTGAGCCGATGCAGGTGGCGATCATTTCCGAAGTTCCTCTGAGCACCGTGGTCTTCAATTCGACCCGGGCACTGGTGGGAAGCGCGGTGCTGGCCTTATTTATCATCTCCATGGCTGTTGCTGCGGTTGCCATCTCGGCCCACTCGATCGTGAACCCCATAACAGTGCTTGCCCAGACAACAGAGAGCTTTGCGGCCGGAAAACTTTCTGCGCGGGCTCCGATCGAGCGCCAGGACGAGATCGGTGCGCTGGCAAAATCCTATAATCAAATGGCCGCCCAGCTGCAGGAGATCATAGGCAGGCTGGAGCAGCGCGTCAACGACCGGACGCGCGATCTCGAGAATCAGACTCAGCGCCTGCGCCTGGCTGCAGAGATCGCACGCGATGCTGCATCCGCCCGCAGTCTCAATGATCTGCTGGGACGGACGGTGCAATTGACTTCGGAGCGGTTCAACTTCCAGCATACCGGAATTTATCTCCTGGATAAAAACCATGAGTTTTGCGTCCTGACCGCTTCGTCGAGTGAAGAGGGTAAACGGTTGATTGCGAATATCCACCGCGTCCGGGTCGGTGAGCCCGGCCTCGTCGGACGGGTAGCCGCCACGGGAGAAGCGCGCATCGCTCATGAGTCAGAGTCGGATGGGGCATTCTTAAGCGGCGCTGCCTTCCCGGATATCCGCTCTCAGATTGCGCTTCCCTTGAAATCGAATAAGAATGTCATCGGCGTGCTGGACATCCAGACGAACGAGGCCAACGCGTTCAGCGAGGAAGATACGGCAATCCTGCAAACGCTCGCCGATCAGCTTGCCACGGCCATTGAGCGTACCCGCCTCCTTCAGGAAGTGGAAAGCAGCCTCCAGGAGCTCGAGAGCGCCTACGGACGCTATACACGAGAGGGCTGGAGCCAGCTAACGGGCAGCACGCAGACCGGCATCAAGGGCTATCGATTCGATAATATCCGACTGGAACCGATCCGCGAGCTTCCCGACTTGGAAAAGACCGTTCTGGAAACCGGAAAAACGGTCAGTGCATCGAGCAAAAATGCAGATAAGCAGACAACGGTTGGTATTCCCGTCAAATTGCGCGGCCAGACGATCGGCGTGATCAGTGTCAGGCTCAAGGAGGATCACGGGGATGACACCGTGTCGACTGTCGAGCTGGCCAGCGAACGCCTCGCTTCTGCCCTGGAGAGCGCCCGCCTGTATGAAGAGGCCCGCTTGCGTGCCGACCGTGAACAGTCCATCTCGCAGGTAGCGACCGCCATCAGCTCATCGACCAGTTACGAGGACATCCTGCAAACCACAGTCCGCGAAATCGGTACAACCCTGAAGAACGCTGAGGTCTCCATTCAAATCCTGGACCAGGCCGATGGACTAAGGACAGAAGGGTAGGCCGCCATGAATATCTTTTCACGCATCCGGGATTTCATGACGCCTCCTGTTTTTACGGAAGACGACTACAAGACACAGCTGGCCTTTTACATCGGCTTTATTGTTAAGGCCAGCGTACCAGCCCTACTCGTATTTGTGGTCGTGCGCATGCGACAAGGCATTGCCCTGGTCGATATCTCCAACGTCATCCTGATTGGAATTGCAGTCATACTATTGGCTATTTGGGCAGCCGTAAAAACGGCAGGTGCCGTTCAGCGGGCAGGTACCCTGATCATAGCCATCCTCTGGATCGCCTGTACATTTCTTGCTCTCAGCGGCAGCGGGATCCGAGGCACAGGGTTTGTCAGCTATTTTGTTGTCATGCTGCTGGCCGGGTTGCTTTCCGGTGTACGCGCCGCTGTCGGGATCGCACTGCTCTCCATACTCAGCGGATTTGGACTTGCTTATGCCGAATCTGTTGGGATTGTAGCCTACGCACCGGATCTGCCTTTTGTGGTTGCGATGGAGTTTGCCTTCCTGTTTGTGATCAGTGTCATCACAATCCGACTGACCATTAACAGTCTGCAAAGTGCACTTCATGGTGCACAAGCCAGTGCCAGTGAGCTTGCCGAAAGCAATCGAGAGCTCACCGGGCTGCGGGATGAGCTGGAACAGCGGATCCAGGAACGCACGGTTTCTTTGGAAAAGCGCGCCTCCCAGTTGCAGACCGTCTCCAGCCTGGCCCGAAGCATTGCATCCGTGAAGGATTTGGCTTCCCTCCTGCCTGACATTACCCGGCTCGTCAGCGAGCAATTTGGCTTCTACCATGTGGGCATATTTTTGGTCGATGAGGCGGGTGAGTTTGCAGTCCTCCAGGCTGCCAACAGCGACGGCGGCCGTGAGATGCTGCACCGCGGACATCGTCTTCCCCTGGATACAAACAGTATCGTCGGCTACGTGACCTCTCACGGCGAATACCGCATCGCTATGGATGTGGGCGCGGACGCCGTCCACTTCCGAAATCCCTACCTGCCTCAGACCCGGGCCGAAATGGCACTCCCCCTGCGCGTCGGCGGACAAGTAATCGGCGCCCTGGATATGCAGAGCACCGTGGTCAACGCTTTTTCGGAACAGGATATTCCGGTTCTCTACACCCTGGCAGACCAGGTGGCTGTCGCTATTGAAAACGCTCGTCTCTACGAGGAGGCGCAGAAGGCGCTGGCCGAATCCCGAACGACCTTCGAGAACTATGTCAGGCAGGAATGGGGCAGCTTCGCCCAGCAGGCCAGACATACCGGCTTTGTTTTCGATGGAAAACAGGTTACGCCGCTCGATCGAAAAGCCCGGCGCGAAAACGTCCGGCCGGTGATCCAGACCGGCAAGCTTTCCCTGGAAAAGTCTTCTTCCACGATCACCCTGCCGATCAAACTTCGCGGCCAGATCATCGGCGTCCTGGAAGTGAATTCGAAGACCGGAAAACGCGAGTGGTCGCGGGATGAGATCACACTGCTCGAGGCAGCTGCGGAACGCGCAGCCCTCGCCCTCGAAAATGCCAGGCTTGTGGAAAGCGCACAGCGCCGCGCGTCGCGTGAGCGGTCCATCGGAGAAATCTCTGCCCGGATCGGTTCTGTCAGCGACATTGAGTCAATCCTGCAGACCGCCGTCGAGGAACTGGGACGCAAGCTCAGCAGTGCAACGGAAGTCACACTTGAGCTCGACCGTGAAAAGCTTTAACCCGCTCGATCTATCGGATAATACCCAATGAAACAGACCGGTTCACTCCTCAACAATACCCTAACATTTGCGCTCATCGGCGGGTTATTCGGGCTGCTCTTCCCCATCCTGGCCACTCTGATCCGGGTCTGGTCTTCCGGTTTGTCATTAAGCCTGTCCAGCATGGCGGCTGTCCAGTCGTCGGATCCGCTGCTTTGGATCATCGACACCGCTCCCATGCTGTTA
>DATAKV010000458.1:0-6884 GCA_036261375.1 Anaerolineales bacterium | reverse complement strand
CTGAAGTATCTTCGCAGCATTGCCAAGCCGGACGGCGGCATGCCCAATGTGGCTCCATTCGACGTCTTCGAGATCGCCTGGTCGCTGTGGAACCTGAGCCTGAATCCCGATCTGGCAAAAAACGCCAAGCTCAAACCGCATGTCGATTTTCTCTCCAAAGCCTGGGAACCGCGGCGGGGTGTGAGCTTTGCCACCGATTACTCCGTCAGGGACAGCGACGATACGGTAATTACCTACAGCACCCTGCTGCGCTTTGGCATCGAAAAAGACCTGGCAAGCGTGCTGGCCTACGAAGAAAAGGATCACTTCCGCTGTTTTGATTTGGAGGTCAACCCCTCCATCAGCGCCAACATTCACATTTTGGACGCCCTGCGGCAGGCGGGTCTGAGTCACAAGATATCCTCCATCCAGAAGATCCTGGCCTTCCTGCATAAGGCAAAGGGTGAGAATCCCTTCTGGGTCGACAAATGGCATGCATCCGCATACTATCCCTCTGCCCATGCGGTCATGGCCTGTGCTGGATTCGAGGATGAACTGGTGGTAGATACCGTCGATTGGCTCCTCAAGACTCAGAACCGTGATGGCTCCTGGGGCACCTATCTCCCTACCGCAGAAGAAACCGCCTATGCCTTGCAGGCTCTCTGGGTTTGGAATGAAAAGGCGGCCAAAGTACCGAGATCGGCGTTTAAAAATGGAGCGCGCTGGCTGCACGAGCATCTCGACCATACCTATCCGCCGCTCTGGATCGGCAAATGCCTGTACAACCCACGACTGGTCATCCACTCGGCTGTCATCAGCGCTCTCTCCCTGGTCCATTGAACCTTATGAAAGCGTATATCGACTCCCTTCTTAACGTACCCACCACCGATCCCGATGATGCCCGCCGCAGGCGATTGCTCAACATATTATTGATGGGCGTCCTGGTAGCAGCCTTAATGGGATTGTTGTCCATCATTCTATTTACAGTCGGGAATCGGAATGCAGCCCTGGACTCTGAGACCCAGATCCTGCTGGGCGGCATCGTGGTCGTGACCATTGGCATATTCGGGATATATCACGTCAACCGCAGAGTATCGGGGCGTCTGGCAGCGCTCCTGTTCCTGCTATTACTGCTTATTTTGTTCCCGTTCATGGACACTCCCAGCCAGGTCGTGGAAGGGCGCTCGCTCTTTCTCTTCACGATCCCCATAACGATCGCAAGCCTGATCCTGCTTCCCCAGGCCAGCTTCCTGTTTGCATTGTTGAGCGGTGTGATCATTACCTGGATCTCTGTTGCCAACAACATCTTCCCGAACATACCCGCGATTACCGGTCTCTTCCTCCTGGCATTGGTCTCGTGGCTTTCGGCGCGCAGCCTGGAGCAAACGCTTGCCGAGCTCCGGAATATCAACGCCAACCTCGACCAGCTCGTCCACGAGCGTACCCAGGCGCTCGCCGAGTCGCTCGAGCGTGAGCGGATCGAGGCGGGACGCAGCCAGGCCATCCTCAACTCCATTGCAGATGGCGTAATCGTGTTTGACCGGAATTGGAATGCCACCCTGGCCAACCCGGCAGTCAACGGCATGCTGGATGTTCCGCTGGAGCTGATCGTCGATAAGAACTTTCGGGAGCTGATCGAGCATCCCAGGCTTCAGCCAAAGAGCCGCGGTCTGCTCTATGCCATGATGGAGCATGATACCCAGCCCATCGGCTTCCGGATCGAATGGGGCGGGAAGACCCTGTCGGTCAGCGCGGCACAGGTATACAACCGCTCCGAGAACATGGGCACCGTGACGGTGTTCCGCGATTTCACCCGCGAAGCAGAGGTCGAACGGTTAAAAAGCACGTTTGTTGCCATCGTATCCCATGAACTGCGCACGCCTCTGAACGCCATCCTGGGCTATGCCGAGATGTTCAAGGAGGCGGTCTACGGCCCGATGAACGAGAAGCAAGTCAATATGGCGGACCGCATCATGAAGAACACCCAGCGCCTGCTCGGCATGATCAACGACCTGCTCAACCAGGCACAGATGGAAGCCGGAAAATTGACGATCAAGATGGCGCCGTTCCGGCCGGTGGAGCTGCTCGATAACTTTCACAGCGTCATGGACAAAGCTGCGGCCGACAAGGGCTTGAAGTTGACCAGCGAGATCGAAGACCTTCCCGAGATCCTGAACGGCGATGCAGCCCGGCTGCAGCAGATCCTGGTTAACCTTGTGAACAACGCCATCAAATTCACCGACAGAGGCTCCATCCATGTAAAGTTGTTCTATCCCTCTGCAAACAGGTGGGGCATCGAAGTCTCAGATACGGGACGTGGCATCCCTGAATCGGAGCTGCCGTATATCTTCGATACCTTCCGACAGGTGGAGGGAACAGCCACCCGCGTACACGGCGGTTTTGGATTGGGCCTGTCCATTGTCAGGCAGCTGATTACGTTGATGAACGGCGAGATCAAAGTGCGGAGCAGGGTCGATCAAGGGACTACATTCATCGCCACCCTGCCTATTGTCGCTTCAGAACCCGTAAAAATAAGTGGAGACTAACATGAGCATTCTGGCACTGATCATTGAAGACGACGAAGACCTGGCAAGCATTTTTGCAGAGGCGTTAAGAGGTGTTGGCTTTACCGTCGAGCACGTTATCGACGGCAGGACGGCCCAGGAACGGCTGAAGAACGGCGAGCCGCCCTTTTTGATCCTGCTCGACATGCACATCCCGCATGTCTCGGGCGGCGACCTGCTGACGAATATCATTAAGAAGGAAGAAAAACTCGCGAGCACAATGGTTATCATCACGACGGCCGATGCCCGCATGGGTGAAACGTACGGAGAAATGGCAGACTTTGTGCTCATCAAGCCTATTTCCTTCGTGCAGCTGCGGGACCTGACAAGCCGATTAAAACCTAAGGTGGAATAACTTTGAACCGGATCCGGGAGTATTGGTCGACCTCCAAAGCATACCGCGCCCTGCTCGTGGCCTCGATCGTCTATGTGATCCTGCGCCTGGCCATACAGCTCTTTCTTTTTTATGATGCCATGCAGACTCAGGCGACTGCTGAAGGCGCACAGGTGTCGGTGGATCTGCAGCTGGCCTACATTCCGGCTGCAGAGCATTTCAGGGACAGGGAGGATCTGTATCTACAGGGCTCACTGGATGTCCTGGAATATCATTACAACTACGCCCCATCCTTCGCCTTCTTTTTTGGGCCGCTCCTGCTGCTGCCGCTGGGCATCCAGGTCCCCCTGCATATCGTTCTGCGCATTGCAGCCTATATGATTTTGTACATCGTCTGGGCTCGTATCTTTGAAAAATATAAATTAAGCGCCCTGGCCCGGATGTGGGCAAAACTGTTGCCTGCCTTTCTGGTGTTCACCGTCTTCTGGGACGATCTTGCCTATCTAAACATTTATCTGATCATTGCGCTCTTCGCGACCTTCCTGATCGAGGCCGTGCTGGACGAGAACCTGGGATGGGCAATCTTCTGGCTGGGCGTAGTGATCCTGCCGATTAAGCCCTTCTGGGGATTTGCCCTGGCTGTCCCTTTGTTGCTGGGAAGATATAAGTTCTTTTTCCAATTGCTTACCGGCTCTTTTCTTGCCTATCTTGTTGTGGCAGGGGTTACCATCCTGGCCGGTGGGATGGACTACGGGGTACAACAGTATCAGGATTATTTCACCTTCCTTGGCCGGCTGTCCAGCGATTTCCCCTGGCGGGGACCCGGCGATCCCTTCCTTGGCTACAACCACTCTGTCATGCAGATCGTGCTGTATTACTTGGGTATCTCTCCTTCCAATATGCAGGTTGGAACCATCGTCAAACTGATCCTGCTTCTGCCCCTGGCATGGATCGGTTTTAAGTTCCTGCGCCATCCGATCGGCAGACCGGGACGCGACGTCCCGGAGACGGCCCTGGCCCTGGCATTTGCCCTGTACCTGGGCGCGTTCATCTGGCTGGATACTGTTTGGGAGCTTTCGCTGGCGCTGGTCGTTTTTGCGTATCTGGTCACAACCATCCAGTCACGGAACATACGGCTCTTCCTGTGGGCTCTCTTTGCCCCCTACGCCCTGCTGGACATCTGGCGGCTGGTGAGCTACATCGCGCTGGGAGATAGCGTCCTTTATGAAGGGGCATATGTTCTTACGGATCCACTGATTTATGTCCCATGGATCATGATGGTACTACTGGTATTCTATGCGCTGCTGTTGCGGCAGTTGAACCGTTCCCAAACGAACCCTGCTTAAACAACACCTCCTGCCTGTGCCTGTGCGGGAGGTGTTTGATTCTCTAGTCGTAATAATACTGCCAGCAGGAGAATTCCTCTCCAGCGGGTGTTTCGACCGTCACCGGCTGATCCTCGTCCTTAACTTGATACGCATCCAAATCTTTGCTCACTGCTGCGAGGGCCCGGTCCGCGGAGGTGCGTGAGAAGTGAAAGGATTGCCAGGCATCTGCCCGATCCATCAGATCGCGCGTGTAGCGGATACAGGCCAGGGAGGCGCCAACTTTCTCTTTCACGGAGCCGGGCAGGGATTTTGAACGGTAGGCTTCCACCAACGGGGGTACGGCGTCATCTGAGAGATCCAGAAAATATTGGGCATCCAGGTCGGCGCGGCCTTGGGAGAAATCATCATTATTCACACTGAGGATTTCACGCTGGATATTTTGCTTCACGATGAACGCGTCCACATTCAACAGGCTGAGCGAGATGACGAATCCCAGGGCTGTCAGGACCATGGCCAGACCGGCGGCGCGTTCACGGCGTGTCATTTCGAGAACGACAACAACGATCAACAGAAGTCCCAGCCAGATCATAAAGACATGGGTATACGTGCGCAGGCGGGAGAACCCGTAGGCCGCTTCATAGAGTATAAGCCGCTGATAGGCTGAGATGAGCATGACGATCACCAGTCCCACCAGGGCGATCCCGATGCTCGAGAACACTCTACGCTGCGATTCGTTCTCGCGACGCGTGATTGCACCTAGTCCCAGCAGAAGAAGCAGGCTGAAGAAGGCAACCGCGACGAGCTCTCCAAATCCCTTACGGGCATATTCAGAGAATGTATATCCTTCGATATGGATGTTCGCCTGCCCGCCAAAAAAATACTGGAACTGGATGAACACAAATACAATGAACAGGACCAGGACACTTCCCAAAACGATCGCCGACTCGGTAAAACCGAGGAAGGGTGAGATCCAGGTTTTTTCCTCCACAGCTTCGCCGGATGTCTGGGCAGCGTGCAGGAAGATTCCCGCCAGCACATAAGCCAAAATCAGAATATAGACGAACCTGAATATATATTCGGGCAGGTTCTCGATATTGAAGATAGCAATGAAATCTTCAAACCGCCGGGCGAAGATGGGATCGGCCGAAGAAAGCAAAGAGGCAAAAATAGCGATCACCGGCAGGGCGATGACGATGCCGCGTAAAACCGGCCAGACTTGTCCGCTGCGCATCGGGTTCGTGGACGGCTGCTCGTGGCGGGTCTGCGAGGCAAATCCCAGCGGACGGGCGATCAGGCTGCCAAGGAGGCGAAGATATCCAAACAGGTAATCCAGCAGGGCATAGCGCATCCATTGGCCGCTGAGGTACGTCAGGCTGAAAACGCCCATCAGGAACAGGGTCATGACCACCGACAGGAAGACTGTCAGTGGCTCGAGACGGAGAAAGGTCATCGCCGCCAGGAATGCGATCGGGATCAGGAGCAGACCTGCCCCCGGCGCGAGCCGGAGACCATCCAGCCGCAGAAGAAGAATCCCGGTGCCCAGACAAAGGACAACGAAAACAAAAAAGTTGATCCCGGGGATTTTTCCCCAAAAAAGAAAATCGAAGAGCCATCCCAGCAGGATGACGATTGTCCAAAAACGGTTTGGATTGGCTTTCATGCTTACCTCCGTGATGTAATGTGTCGTGCGAAAGCGCTGTAACAACCTAGAAAGAACGGTTTCCCATGCTTCGCAAGGCTGACTGGGCCAAGAATAGCCCTTTTTCCCTTGCGGAGGCTCTCAAAAGGTATCATTTTTTCACAAGGTTACAAAATTATAAGAATCGAAATCCGCCCATTGACATCCGAAATGAAATATGACATACTTCCAGTATTATTCGGGGGCAAACAAATTGAACTGCCATCCTATAGAAAGGAGGAGGTGATGTCTCAAATGGATAGTAGCAATAAACCCAGCGCTGTGGCATCCCTCCTCAAGTAAGAAGGAAGCCACAGCGCCCCACCGCTGCCGCCCGAAAGGGCGGCAGTGTGGTTTTAACCCCCCGCCGCGTTGTGACCGTAGGGGTGGTCATTCATCTCCAAATGAGATACTTATGCCGCGGGCGGTGAGAACAGGGTCGCCGTGGATATCGACCCGCTTGGGCACGGCAATCGCTTCCTCCAGCGAGACATCCACAATATCGCCGGCCTGCAGGGCGACCATGCGGTCGAATTTCCCTTGGGCGGCCAGGCGGACCGCCGCCGCGCCATAGCGAGTGGCGAGCCAGCGGTCGAACGGGGTGGGCGTGCCACCGCGCTGGAGGTGTCCCAGCACCGTGACGCGCGTCTCGTAGCCCTGATCTTCGATGTACTCCCCCAGCCTCTGCCCGATCCCACCCAGACGGGGAACGTAGATCTCATCCCCTGCACGCGAAAAGACCTGGCCCCCGTCGATTGGCTTTGCGCCTTCCGAGATGGCGATGATACTGAAGTGCATGCCGCGCTCCACACGCTGGCGGACCTTGGCGATAACCGATTCGTATTTGAATGGAATTTCAGGGATCAGGATCACATCCGTCCCTCCGGCGATACCGGCATGCAATGTGATGAAGCCTGCATTACGTCCCATCAGTTCGAGCACCATCACGCGGTGATGAGCTTCAGCCGTGGTGTGCAGTTTATCGATGGCTTCGGTCGCCG